>JAMPIU010000010.1 GCA_023667845.1 Dehalobacter sp.
TAAGTATCCCTTTATTAACTGTACAAATTGTGGGCCGCGTTTTAGCATAATAGAAAGAAATCCCTATGACAGAAAGAATACAACCATGGACTTTTTTACCATGTGCCCAAAGTGCCGGGGGGAATATGAGGAACCAATAAGCAGGCGTTTTCATGCTCAGCCTAATGCTTGTCCTGATTGTGGCCCTACATTGGCTTGCCTTGATGCTGAGATGAGGCCAGACTCTGAAGATTATGCGGCTTTACTGGAACGAGGTCTTATTGGAGCTGTAAAAAGTATTGGCGGATTTCATCTTGTGTGTGATGCGAAAAACGAGGGTGCTGTCAACAAACTGCGGCGCAGAAAGAAGAGAGAAACAAAACCTTTTGCCGTTATGGCAAGGGATATTGAGACGTTAAAAAGATACTGCATAGTATCTCAGGCCGAAGAAGAGCTATTAAACAGTCATCAAGCGCCCATTGTGATTTTGCAGCAGGTAAAAGAGACGGGACTTCCATATTTTCTGAACCCCGGTCTGAATAGTCTGGGTGTTATGCTGCCCTACACACCCCTTCACCATCTCCTTTTTGGTTCCCGGCTGGAGATCCTGGTAATGACCAGCGGCAACAGGAGCGATGAGCCCATTGCCTATGATAATGCAGAAGCCCTGGCGAGGTTGAGAGGAGTTGCCGATTTTTTCCTTTTGCATGACCGCAACATTTTAAACCGATGTGATGATTCCATAAATAAGGTCGTGAGGAATAACGTACAAATCATTCGGAGGAGCCGAGGATATGTACCCTTGACAATCAAGGTTCAATCCACTCCATATCCGGTGTTGGCTCTGGGCGGCGATTTAAAGAATACCTTTTGTTTGCTAAAGGAAGATAACGCTTATCTAAGTCAGCATATGGGCGATTTAAGCAATAAGATTTGTTTTGATGAGTTTACGAGGGCTATTGCAAACTATCAGCAGTATTTTCAGGCCAACCCTGTTGTTGCAGCCCATGATCTCCATCCGGATTATATTACGACCAGGTTCGCACAGGGCCTGGGAATTGAAACGGTTGGCATTCAGCATCATGAGGCGCATCTTGCCAGTTGCCTGGCCGAAAACAACTATGGTGGAGACGTGCTGGGGCTTGTTTGTGACGGGTCGGGATATGGGCAAGATGGAGCAATTTGGGGCTTTGAATTTTTTGCCGGTAAAATCGGGTTCTTTAAACGTCTGGCCCATCTGGAATATGTAAAATGCCTGGCAAGTGACGGCATGGCCTTAAGGCCGGATAGGATGGCCCTGTTGTATTTACTTCAGCAGGGGGAGTTCAAGGATGAAAAAGGGTTGGCAAGGTACTTAAAATTGCCGGAAGGGGAGGGGGCGCTCTATAAAAGATTGCTTGCCGGCAACCAAAATTGCATCCTCACTTCCAGTTGTGGGCGTCTTTTTGACGCTGCAGCGGCCATTTTAGGAATATGTACTATGAACAGGTATGAAGGAGAGGCGGCCATGAGGCTGGAAGCGTTGTGCCGTGAAAGAACTGAGGATTATTATCCTTATTCTATTGCAGCTGCTGATTCTATGAAGATAATTTCAGTACGGAAAATGTGGCCTCTGGTTATGAAAGACCTTGAGAAGAAGAGGGATAAAGGGTATATTGCGGCCAAATTTCACCATACCGTGGAAAAAATGATTATCGAAACCTTTAAAGTGCTTCGTCTGGAGACTGGTATTAGTACAGCAGCCCTAAGCGGAGGCGCAATGCAGAATGCTTTCCTGTTATCAGGGCTTTTAAACAGCCTGGAACAGGAAGGATT
>JAMPIU010000011.1 GCA_023667845.1 Dehalobacter sp.
TCGATACTGCCTCGGAATTCATCATGATTTTGAAATGTAAAGGCCCAGTTCCCGGCAAGTAGAAAGCCAATCAGGATCCATGAAAAGGCTAGTATGACAATTCCTCCAAATGCAATTCTGATTTTCTTGTGAGCTGAATTGCTGGCGCGATATATCTTGTTGAATGCAAGATATATGGTAGATGTTAAAGCAGTTAAACCAATCCAGGAGACAATGGTGCCCAAAGGGAAGGCAGATCCTTTATACAACGGGACGTTCAGGATTGGAGATCCGGTCACAATTAAGAATAGACACGAAACAAGAATGATTGAGGAAAGATAAAGAATCGCTTTTGCTTTCATGTTTCAAATTTAATCCTTTGTATTTATTTCTTCTGCAGTACCGTGATTGCTGATTTCACCCAATCCTGATCTGGGTTCAGCTTAATTTGCGGGGTAATACCGATAAATTCAAATTTTGATTTCTCTGAATACATCGTTGTTGTACTGTTGATTATATACTTTCCACAAGGAACCATTTCACTTTTGACATTCCCGTAGCCAAGATATCCACCCGAATTTTCGCCGAGGGTAATCACTTTATCGCTTTGCATAGCATATATAATCATGCCTTCACATGCAGCCTCATGTAAGTCCTTGAGATTTAATGTAAATGAAAAGCCAAAATCAAGCACAGAGAGCAGCACTGGTCTGACAAGAAATCATTCTCTAAACTCAGGTTACTACTTGTTCGGCAGAGTAAAAGATATGGATGCACCGAATGAACTCGCAGAAAAAGATTCACCGGTTCCATCTTCATAGCTAATCGCTGTGTAGGTCAATGCGATCCACTTATAGCCAAACTCAAACCGTGGGCCAGCCATACTGGTAAAAGCAACATCGGGACCAAAGCCATCAAGTTTGAGAACCGGGTTCAGATGGGTTGTAACACCAACCCCGAACCTGAAATCATTATTAATATTCCAATAAGGTGTTATATTTAAGGGAAGCCGCGTTAATCTGATATTGGCGTTATCTGCCGCAGTGGTGTTATATTTGATACCGATGGAGCCCCGAAGCATAAATTGTTTTAAACTCGATAATTGTATTTGGCCACCAACAGCAATTAAACCACCTTGACCAGCTCTCATAGTCTGGTCTTCACCATTTGTAAAAAAAACCTGCAGGATTTCATCTCCTCCATATTCGATTCCGCCTTCAATTAAAAACTTGGCAATAAAGGTCCGATCGGATTGTTGAGCGTGAACCTGAATGGTAGTCAAAAACAGAGCCAGTTGTAAAACGAAAATTGCTTTTTTCACTTTTAAAAGGGTTTTTTTTCTGACAGAAACAAGAAGTAATGGTAATAGGTTCATTTTTAAAAAAATACTTATTCGTTCATCTTGATTCCGCATTCTCCATTTTTTGGAGATTGCATTGTATGCCATTCGAGTTCATATACGGATACACTAACTACGAATTCAGTCCAGGTAATAAGTTGCCGTAACGAACATCGGCCGCCCGCCGCTTTACAGGGTCTTAAACTTCCAACCGGTTTTTGCCTGGCGGCTTTAACCGCTAAGCCGGGCCAATAAAGAACCTATTGGTCTTGATGTGCCAGTTTGGTGGACCGATGCGCAAAAACCAGTCGCGGTGCAGAAGTCAATGACATATACCGACCTGTTATAGCCAGTACTATTTTTATTAAGGCCTGTATATTAGGTTTATCTCTGATAGTTCCTGTCCAATTTGATGAATTCCAAGCAGTATTTTTTCAGTTTGGGCATCAGATGGTTTCTTGCGACCCTGTACATACTGAGAAAGTAAGGTTGGATTCATACCAATCTTATTGGCGAGAAACTTAGCGTTAATTACTTTGTAGTACTGAAAGAACTGTTTAAAATCAATTTCAAATTTAAGGTTCTCTTGTTCAATGCGAATGTCATCTTCTTCAAAAAGGAGATTTGCAGCTTCAAGAGCATTATCAATTAATTCAGGAATTGTCCTGCCAGTTGTATAGATAGGATAGTCTTCAGAGAAGGCAGAAAAACCAGTATCTGTCTTTTCTACTATCATTTTAATTTTTTTGTTCGTTGTTTTCATCTCCATCACCTTTATTAATTCTCCAACTTCAAACCTGCATCATTGAGTATCTTTCTCTCAATCCCTTTACCGACCTCCTGACTACCATGATTTGGGAAGATGATCATGCCTGGTTTCTTGTCATGCTTGAGTTTTACATGCGAACCTTTTTGTGAAACAGGGTACCAACCGTCTTTTGTCAGGATCTTATATAGCTCAGAACATTTCATTGTCTGTTGAAAGGATATTACAATACAAAGGTAAATAATAATTTACCTAGATGCAAACTTTCTTTTGTATTTGTTATCGCATTGGCTCTAACGTTCGGCGGTATGTGGCGTTGGTCCGCCAGCTGGCGGACGGTGGCGCGCGTTTTTGCACTCGTGGTGCGATGCAGGATTATGATGGTTATTACTTAATTCTCGCGATGGCAAAAACCGTGATCCGCCAGCTGGCGGGAGCCCCCGGCGGAAGCCGGGGCAGCCTGCACCGCCGGCCACTAAGCGATCCTCTTTAGCCATAAAATTCTCGCGGTGCGGAAAGCCAATGACATATACCGACCTGTTAGCCCCAGTGAATTACTTTCTTAACACTCGTGTTTTTGTTAGCTTTCTTGAGCTATGATGAACAGTTAAGATATTGATCAGATCTTCATTAGCGATCTGATAGATAATTCTATAGTTACCTTGAATAATTTCTCGGATTTTGTCTTTATGACCAGCTTCTGGCACTTTACGCCCTATTCTTGGATTTTCTTCCAATAAATGTGTCGCATTCAATAAACGCTGGATTGTTAATGATGCGTATTTGACAGAATCTTTCTCAATGAACTCTGCAATATTTCTGAGATCATTGACTGATCTGTGAGTCCAATTGATTACAGCCATTTCTTGAGCTGATCTTTTACTTGTTGTGTAGAGTAGACTTTACCTTCCTCAACCTCTTTAAGACCCTTCTCAATTTTATCTAGCACAACCAATTCTTCAACTACCTGATCTACCGTGAAGCTATCAGGCAACCTGTCAATGGTCTTTTTTACTTTTTCTTTGGTCAACATATACAATTCCTCAATTATGATGTAAAGATACTCATTATTCTGGCCGGATAAGTCTTGGCTGAAACCTTATCATTGGGGCTAACGTTCGGCGGTATGTGGCGTTGGTCCGCCAGCTGGCGGACGGTGGCGCGTGTTTTTGCACTCGTGGTGCGATACAGAACTATACGGTAATTACATTATTCTCGCGTTGGCAAAAACCGTGACACCAACGGGAGCCCCCGGCGGAAGCCGGGGCGGGCCGCACCGCCGACCACTAAACGGTCCTCTTTAGCCAGAAAGTTCTCGCGGTGCGGAAAGCCAATGACATATACCAACCTGTTGGCAAAAATATTTTATTCAGACAATCCAAGGATAGTATATATATCTTGTCTTCCGACAATTGCCATTATTTCAACTACATCTTTATTTATTCTGTAGTATATACTGTCAGATCCGCAAACGCAGCGCCTATAGCCCTTTTTTATGTAATCTGCAGATTCAAAGGAAAATGGTCTTTGGGCAATTATTTCAAAATATTCGAAAAAAGTATCAAAGTATTTATCGGCTTGAGACATCCCGAATTTTTCAATTCCATAATGATGGATTCTTATCAAATCTTCTTTGGCATCATTACTTAGTCTATATTCAGCCATTAAATGAGGACTTTGATTGATTTAGAATCTGTTCTTTGGTACTATCAGTAAATCCGCTTCTTTCCGATCTATCAAGCTTCGCTCTAACCCAGTCAATTTGTGCCTGTTGTTTTCTAGCTTGTCTGATCAGATCATTGATGAGTTCACTTTTGCTTGAATATTCTTGGTTCTCCAATTGTGCTTTTAACCACTCATCATTTGGTTTGGTAAAAGAGATACTTTGCCTTGCCATTTTATTATGTTTTGATGCAAATTTACATCAAATATGAACCAATTGAAAATTTTCCCAATATTGTTGCCAACGTTCGGCGGTATGTGGCGTTGGTCCGCCAGCTGGCGGACGGTGGCGCGTGTTTTTGCACTCGTGGTGCGATGCATGATTATGATGTTGTTTTGTTTATTCTCGCGTTGGCAAAAACCGTGACACCAGGAGGGAGCCCCCGGCGGGAGCCGGGGCAGGCCGCGGCGCCAACCGCAAAACCATCTTCTTTAGTTACCCAATTGTCGCGCCACGGAAAGCCAATGACATATACCGACCTGTTACCTGCTGGGCTTATTACTTCTTCTCTGCATCTTACGAGGATCCTGCCTGGTGTCAAATACATCAGTTATTAATACACCCTCTTTGACCCTTTTGTAGATGATACTATAGTTGCCCTCTACCAGGTATCTATGTTCTTCATCAAGTCTTATGAGATTTGGCTCAAGTTGCCCTGATAAAGGATGTTTGACCAGTTGTCTGGTAGCATTGAATATTCTCGAACGGATTCTAAGAGCGATGTTTATGCTAGCCGATTCTTTATAGAATTGGTAAATTTCAAGGAGTGAATTAGCGGCAAAATCAGTCCAGATGATTTTCATGGAGTCACCAAGATTCTGATTCTTTCTCTAAGGCTTCTTGAGTCTTGTATTTGCCTGATTTATAATCTCGGTTGGATTTTTCAGCTCTTTCAATTAACTGTTTCTGAGTAAAAGGCTTCAGCTTCCTTTCAGACCGGACTTTATTCTCTAGAATAGCCAGCTCAATCTTATTGAATATGCTTTCATCTTCAAGGCCGGCTATATATTCAATTGCATTGAGTTTTCTTGTCTGTAAATCCATGACTCCCATTTTTTACAAATATACAACACAAAAGCCTACCTTATGTTAACTCAACTTAGCCTTGCAGGTAACGTTCGGCGGTATGTGCAGTTGGTCCGCCAGCTGGCGGACGGTGGCGCGCGTTTTTGCACTCGTGATGCGATGCAGGATTATGCGGTTATTACTTTTTTCTCGCGTTGGCAAAAACCGTGACACCAGGAGGGGGACCCCGGCGGGATCCGGGGCAGGCCGCACCGCCGACCACTTAACGGTCCTCTTTAGTCAGAAAATTCTCGCGGTGCGGAGCGCCAATTGCATATACCGACCTGTTAGGCATTGTTAACTTTTTACATAATCCCAACCCTTTATTTCTTCAAAGGATTTGTAACCTTCCAGGATTGATGGATGCGTTAAAACAGACTCAACGCTTACTTCTGGGATTAATGAATCAACAATGCCGTTCTTAATAAAGATAAAATTGAATCCCAACTGATTTGCCCCAACTAGCCTATAACCTTTCTTTTTGGCCAGTTTTACCATAGCAACAGGAGAAGCCCCATGGTAAACAGGGTGTTTTCTGATATGTTCCGATTTTGACTCATATGGAACAACAATATCATTCAGTCCAAATTCATTGTGAGTTTCAATTATAACAACTTTGGGTTCAATGATTGATACGGCATCCCAAACCCAATAGTCATTACCATCAATATCAATTGAGAGGAGCCCAATTTCTCCTTTTATTCCAGTTTCACCAATTATTTGATTCACATTCTCCGGGGTCACCTTTTTACAGATGAATTTTGGTTTGTACTGTAATGGATTAGGATATTTGTTATAGAAACGTCTGCCACGTTTAACACTCCATTTGTCACAATCAATAAACAAACCATACCAACCGAAATTAAAGAAGAGATTAGCACAATTGCTATTGATTCCGTCATTTGCGCCAATTTCCACAAACTGTTTGTTATCCATTCCGATTATTGAGAAAATGAACAGCAATTTGCCATCTTCTTCATTTTGTGAAAATACCCGGAAACCAGTATCAATTAGATTAGGTACCTTACCTGATTGAGCAAGATCTTGATAATAATGAAAAAGTTTCCGTTGTTGAATTTGGATTGATGGATTAAACCTATTCCGGATTTTCAGGATTAAGAACCAGTCTTTAAGGATATGCTTTAATATGTTCATCTTCAATTGTTAGCGGTTAATAATGCCAAACGTTCGGCGGTATGTGCAGTTGGTCCGCCAGCTGGCGGACGGTGGCGCGTGTTTTTGCACTCGTGGTGCGATGCAGGATTATGCGGTTATTACTTTATTCTCGCGTTGGCAAAAACCGTGACACCAGGAGGGGGCCCCGGCGGGAGCCGGGGCGGCCTGCACCGCCATTGAAGGTCTTTCATTTTGACCAGAAGATTCTCGCGGTGCAGAAGCCAATGACATATACCTACCTGTTAGAGGCAGTGCTGTTTATTTGATTAACCTCTCCACGATTTCTTTTACCGAGATAGCAGTGTCACGGTACTCAAGAGCTTCTTTTTCATCTGGGATGTAAAAGTCGTCAGGATATCTCACACTTACTCCAAAGTCTGTCAGGCTTTTAAAATCTATCTGAAAGGCTTCTTTGTTTATTTTCTGACATTCAATAAGGAGAAAGTCTAGATCATGTGTTCTTGGAAAGTCTACATCATGATAAGCCAGGAATGCTTTAAGGAACTTTTCAGACGCTTGCTGAGCATGAAAGCAGATACTGCTTGTGTAATATTCAGCACCTGCATTCACAAGGCTTTTTATTACGGCAATATCCTCATTTGCCCTGAATAGCCAATTCTTAATATATTCAGCTTTGTACTTGGTCATAGGAGTATTGCTTCATTAAGAATATTCTTAATAATATGACCAGGTAACTTTCTCTTTTTATTGACCTCTTTTTTGCTTTGGATAAGGATATCTGATCGGATACCCTCTTTAAGAAGGTCTTTTCTGATATTTGTTTTGAGGGGCAGTTTTTGCTTGGGAGACAGGTCTAAGGAAGTAACTATAAGGACATCAAAGTCACTGTCAGAGGCAGCTTCTTTTCTTGCTCGAGAACCGAATAGCATTACTTCTGCATCAGGCAGATATTTGCATGCTGTTGCTTTAATAAGTTCTAATATCTCACGATTTGTCTCCATCTAGTACAAAGATATCAATTTAGTAATCACCGTGAAATCATCATATTGTCATTTCTGTTTGCGCATTGCCTCTAACGTTCGGCGGTATGTGCAGTTGGTCCGCCAGCTGGCGGACGGTGGCGCGTGTTTTTGCACTCGTGGTGCGGTCCAGATATATGATATTGTTTTGTTTATTCTCGTGTTGGCAAAAACCGTGACACCAAGGGGAGTGCCCCGCGGGAGCGGGGCCGGCCGGCTGGTTTTTGCCCGGCGGCTTCAGCCGCTAAGCCGGGCCGATAAAGCACCAACTGGTTTTGGTGTGCCAGTCTGGCGGACCGGCGCGCAAAAACCAGACGAAGCCAATGACATATACCGACCTGTTATGCGGTCGTGCATTATTTGATTTTTGAGATATCTTTCTTATTAACAAACAGGTAAGCAAGATCTATTCTATTATCGGAAATCTTATAGAATATTGTCGTTTGAGGGCTTAAAACAGCTTTTCTTAACGATGGATTGAATGTTGACTTTGGAAATATCAAAGGATTCTTTGTTATGAGATCCAGTTGCTTATTCAGTTTGTATTTGAATTTAATTACCTCTTTTTCTGTCCATTTTGCAGTTAGGTAATCAAGAATTTCTTCAAGGTTATCTATGGCTTCTGCCGACCAATATAACTTATAGTCCATATCTGCTCTTTACAACATCATGAGATATTGTCCTACCTTGAGCGATATCATTAAGACCCCGTTCTATTCCTTTTTTTTGATCTTCAGAAAGATCATCCCACCAATCATTATCCTCGGTAGTTGAGTCTTTCACAACTTTGAGGTACTTGATGGTGTCTGGATCCTTGAGTTTTGCGAGCCATTCTATTAATTCCAACTTAATAGCATCATGTCCCATGGTTCATTTTTTTTCAAAGTTATGATTTTAAATGCAAAATGGACTATTCGTGTGTTGCAATACATGCCGCATAACGTTCGGCGGTATGTGCAGTTGGTCCGCCAGCTGGCGGACGGTGGCGCGTGTTTTTGCACTCGTGGTGCGATGCAGGGTTATGCGGTTATTACATTATTCTCGCGTTGGCAAAAACCGTGATCCGCCAGCTGGCGGAAGTCCCCGGCGGGAGCCGGGGCAGGCCGTGGCGCCAACCACAGAACCTTCTTCTTCATTTACCCAATTGTCGCGCCACGGAGCGCCAATGACATATACCGACCTGTTAGCACCAGTTTCTTCTCTAGTCTATCTCTTTGATTTGCTTTTCTAGGGTAGGAATATCTTCTGTAATAGTTCTCCATACAACCTCAACATCTACTCCCAGATAGTCATGGATGAGCTTATCTCTCATTCCGGCAATCTCTTTCCAGGGGATTTCATAGTATATCTGTTTGGTATCAGAAGATATCTTCTTTGACGCTTCTCCAATAATTTCAATGTTTCTGATGACTGCATCCTGTACTAACTCATTGACCGAGAAATCTTTCAATGATAACCCACTGGTGAACTCCTTGATTTTTCTTATACAATCGAGGATATGCTCGATATAAGCCAGATCATCTTTTACCATTACAGGATGCTAATAAGGTCTTTCTTAATACTTTTTTGGACTCTTTTGTTTTTAATAGCACCAGTTGTGATTAAATCTACTTTGATACCAAGTAAGTCCGAAAGCTCATTTTCAATCTTTATTAAGGTGAGAAGTGAAGGTGCTACTTTAAACTTAACAAGGATATCAATATCACTTTTTTCAGTGGATTCACCTCTAGCGAATGATCCAAATATTCCTACACTAACAGGTTGATAGTCTTTTAAATAGTTAAGGATAATATATTTAACTTCCTGTTGGGTCATATTTGTGTTTTATACAAAGCTATTAAAATTACATCATCTGAGGCACGACACTCTGAAATTGGTGCTAACGTTCGGCGGTATGTGGCGTTGGTCCGCCAGCTGGCGGACGGTGGCGCGTGTTTTTGCACTCGTGGTGCGATGCAGGGATATGATGTTGTTTTGTTTATTCTCGCGTTGGCAAAAACCGTGACACCAGGAGGGAGGCCCCGGCGGGAGCCGGGGCGGCCTGCACCGCCATTGAAGCTCTTCCATTTTGACCAGAAGATTCTCGCGGTGCAGAAGCCAATTGCATATACCGACCTGTTGGTGGTAGTTTTGGTTACTT
>JAMPIU010000012.1 GCA_023667845.1 Dehalobacter sp.
TGATCTGCTGCAGGTGAAAATTGAGGTGACGGATAGGATAGCGAAAAAGCTTATCAAGGGTCATGAAATCGTCAAAGGTAGAGTCCCACTCGGTAGGATAGTACATGCCGTGTTCCCACTCATCATCCTTGATGGAATCGATCTTTTTCAGAAGAGAAAAATAAACACGATCATAAATCTTGCCTATTCGTTGATAGGTAAAGACTTTCCCTTGTCCTCTAGCGCCGATCATGTTGAACCAGTTGAAGATACCTGTGAAGGAATTGAGCAACCAGGCAAACCATTTGGAAGAGCTTTTTGGGAGCTTACCCCATAAGCGTGCCATCGGCAAAAGCACATTAATAACAATAAAACCGAAGGTCACATGCGCCAAAACTTCCCCATTGGACCAGCCCGGATTAAGACTCTGATTTTTGAAATCCTGCTCAGAAAGAGAACCAAGGACAGTGTGAAACTTCATTCGGGCAGTTTCAAATTCCCAGCGGATCTCTTCTCTTTTGGTCTGACTACTTGGGTTCATTCGTTCTTCGTATCGTCTGATAAGAGCATGTCGGCGGTGGTTTTATAATGTTTTGATAGAGGCAATATTCGGATGGGCGAGGGCGGTTGCGAATAGAGGGTGAATCATGGAAAAACCTCATTAGCAAGTATTTCCGCAAGTGTACCATACACAGAATAATCGTTATCTGCTAACCATCAGTTACGGAGCTTTTTACTTCCACTCCCTATTTTTTGAATGCAAAACAAAATCTCCGAAAACTGGTGAAACAATGAAAACTGTGTGGAAGCATGAAATTTCGGGTAACAAGGGGATGGCATCGGAAAAAGCGATTTTGTTTGGAAAGTACAGGTTTGTATCGAGAACCAGCAAAATAGTGGGCACTGAAAGATTTCGAAGTTTATCAATCTTAACCTTCAGTCGTTCAACTAATAACGTTATTGACTCTTGGTTCGATTGTTCTTCAAATTTCGCAGAGGCTGGTGGGAATGGGTAAATAATAGCTATCTTGTTATGACTCTTCGAGATTTGACAAACATGGAAGTGACCCATGAAGTATTTGAAATCTGGTGCTGAATCTAACTCCTTCGTTGATCGAATGTAATCCAAAATTTGCTCCTGCAACTCAGCCCTGATTTTTCTAAAATTTCTTATCGGCAGACGAAAATAGACAGTATAAGCACCTGAGAGCCAACCGTTTTTCTTTGCTATCCTTTCCACATCTTTAACAAAATCCACAAATATTTTATTAACCTCTTCGCGCGGAAGCGGACGCTTGGTTCCGACGTCTATCTTTTCAACCAAATCAGTAACTTCAACAGCATAATGAATCTCATTTAGTAGTAAGTAATAATCCGGCGGTTCACTCTCTTTAGGTACATCTTCCCATTTTATTATTTCCTCAGGAAAGCAATTCGTTAAATATTCGTTGAATCGCAACTTGCACAATTCTTCATCATTTCGCTTCATGTTTTCCACCCGATGAAAATTTGCCGACCCCATTGCCATTTGTATCTTGAAGAGTATGATGCTTGTTTTGTTCTTATAATCCGTATCAGTTGCACTGCGCACATTGCGATGATATCATAACCCCAGCACTCTAATTCCCCATGCCATACCTCTTCGCCACCCAGGATCACGATTACACCGATTTCGCCAGCGGGCGGGTGATTTACAACCTGCCCGGCATGCCCGCCTTTCCTGTGCGGCTGGCCAGTGAGATCTTCCAGCGCGCGCGGGCGCTGCTGCCGGAGGTACCCCGGCTGGCGGTCT
>JAMPIU010000013.1 GCA_023667845.1 Dehalobacter sp.
GCCCGATCTCTTTTAATCCTTTGTCCAGCAGAGGAGCGTGTTCCTCAATTAATTTGAGGATAAGTTCAATCCGCCAGATAAACATGCCGCTGTTCCACAGGTAGTCCCCGCTGGCCAGAAAATCCAAAGCGCGCTTGTGGTCAGGCTTTTCTAAAAAGCGGGTGACACGGGAAACAGGTATTCCCTCATAATAGTCCAGCAAATCGCCGCGCTGTATATATCCATAGCCGGTTTCAGGGCTGTGCGGGGTGATGCCCAGGGTAACAATACAGTTTGACTTCCCGGCGGCGGCAGCGGCAGCGCTTTGTAAAACCTCATGGAAACGGGGGACATTACCTATGTAATGATCCGCCGGCAGCACGATCATTACTTCATGAGGATTTTTTTGCGCCAGAATTAATGCAGCCAGCCCTATAGCGGCGGCTGTGTCACGGCCAAAAGGTTCGAAAATAATATTCTCTCCGGGAAGATGTGGTATTTGTTCAGAAATAATGTTTTTAAACTCTGAGCCGGCCACGATATATGTGTTGTCTATGCCAACGAGCTTTTCAACCCGTTCCACAGTCAGCTGAAGCATTGTTTTATCACCGATAAGGTTTAAAAATTGTTTAGGCTTGGCCATTCTGCTGAGCGGCCAGAATCTTTCACCCTTTCCGCCTGCCATTATAACTGCAAAGGGCATTGACATCCCTCCTTTTCCTTGCCAGGATAATTATACCATATTGAAATTGCTTTTAATGAAAAAATGCTTACAGATTGTGTTATAAATAAATGTAGTTTATAATTTGTATTAGAGTTAAATAATAAGTGCTTTCTCCTGACATTTCACGACAGGATTATCAAGATAGATTAATTTATTTATAACTCAAATTAATTGAATTATTTCTATATAAACAGATAGGTCCAAAAGATCTAAAAAAAAAGGGGAATGTTTGGTGAATAACCCTCGGACGCTTCTAATTTTATTTGCCCTGGCTTTTCTTGCTATTCAGGTCATAAGCTTTATGAGCGGAATATCAAAACATGAGGAAAGAATGGCGAAGCTTGAAAAACAGCTCGTTCAGTTTGAAACAAAAGGTACATATATAGATCTGAAATCTGATCCCGCTGTAAAATTGAAGGAAGAAAAGACGAGATTTAAAGCTGAAACGATGAGTTTTGTTGTTAAGGTCCTGATCATTTCCGGAGCGACAGCGTTCGTTTACGCCATGATGAAGAACGACCGGGGACAAAAAAGCGGATAAAAAACGGCGCCAGGCGCCGTTTTTTTATAAAATTAAATAGAATAGCACGACAGAAAGGAGGGCGGCGCCCGCCGCCAGGGAGCAGGCCAAATAACGCGTTGTCCGGTTAAAGCCGTCCAGCCGAGAAAGCTCTTTTTCCATCTGGGTCAGCTTCTGGTTTATTTGTTGTATTTCCCTGTTAACGTTATCCGCCCTGTCAGCGGACGGAGCCACCATTTTTTTGTGTATGGTTGATGCCAGCGAACTTATCAGCTCAGATTGATTCGGAAGTTTTTCAATAGTCATCTTAATTTCCTCCGCCGGCCTGGTTGATAGCGTCTCTTATGGCAGTGAGTATAACCAGGGGTAATTTTTGGACCTCGCCTTCCAACGTCTCCAGCCTTTCTAATATTTCAGTGATTCTCACCTGGTTTCCGGCTTCCAATTCTTCCAGGCGGGAGGCTATTTTACTGTTTCCGTCAATAACAGGCTGTACCATTTTGGCTTTCAGTCCAAGAAGAATATCACCAAGCATCTT
>JAMPIU010000014.1 GCA_023667845.1 Dehalobacter sp.
GGCAGCCCGGCATCGACGAAGAGGTAGCCGGAGATGGGTTGTTCCATGCGCCGTCGGATGGCGGGGAGCAGGGGACCGGCGCCGCTGTGGCCGGCCAGCAGCAGGGGTTGGCTGGCAGGGAAGGGCGCGATGGCCTTACGGAACAGGGGCTGTGGATTACTGGGTCTCGATATGACGAGAAAAGTATGTTATTGCTGCACCTAAGAGAATAAGAATTGCTATTCCTAAATAGATAACCGCGGCGCGGAGTTCGTTTTCGTAAATACTTGCCCAGGCATTTTGGATGAAGAAGATATCTAGCAATACGACTGATCCCCATCCGATGCAACCTGATCCCCGAAATCGAAAATTTGATTTACGAATGCCGAAGCGCTCTTCCGTCTCCTGGCCCATATTATCCTTTCCAGTCTTTCGGAGCGAGCCCGTACTCGGGGAAATCTAATAACCACCATTCTTCGAGGCCTTTTTGGGCTCCATAACTAAGGGCATCGTCCATACTTCGGAAGAAGCTGTTTAATAACGGCGTGGTAGAAATGCTGGCTTTAACCAGAGAATGTACCCAGGCACTATTCTTTTTCGAGAAGGGACAGACGGAGAAACATATAGAACAGCTACTTCCCACCTCTTTCCAATAAGCATTACAACGCACTCCATTTTCGAAAAATGCTCTGTGACCTTGATTATTCCAATCTCCTTGAACTTCCCAAGAAGGCTCGTCTTCTGTATTCAAGGCTGCAGAAGGGCAGGACTCTGAACATTTCTTACATGTCCTGCAGAACTCGAGGATCCCTGCATTAATCGGTTGATCAGTAGCGACCGGTAAATCTGTAATTAGAAGAAATGTCTGGACCATAGGACCATATTCCGGAGTGATCATACGGTTTAGACGAGACATTTCTCCATGTCCGGCCAGAACACTGAAAGCAGGGGATATCCCGAGACCGTTCTGGACCACTTGCCCGATACACTGATACCCCAGACCTTTAATAAAAGCCTGGGTGTGATTTTGAATATATCTGGCACGGCTGTATCCGGATCGTGTAGCCAAGTTGCATATTAAGGATGGGGCGTGTTTCATATTTTCAACAGACAGCCTGACGGTATACGCTATCACCCATCTGGCTTTGTTGGGAATCACACGTTTATCGGCAGTTTCGTAAGCCAACTCTGTATCTTCGAAGTCAATTACCTTCCCGTCCGGGTCAGTAGAAAAAATCAGCTTCTTTGTGTTTTCATTAAGCTCGACGAAACCTACCTGTGCAGCTCCGAACATACGCATTGCTATTCTTATAATCCTGGCTGCTTCCTCTGGGGATCCTTCCCAGATCGGAACACCGCGATCTATCGGAGAAGGGATGGAAGGACCAAGCAAATCTCCATTAATTGATGTATCACTCTTAAATACATCGTTCAAGACATAATCTCTCAAAGAAAATCCAGGAACATGATTTTCGA
Organism: Dehalobacter sp.; assembly: GCA_023667845.1. Taxonomy (NCBI): domain Bacteria; kingdom Bacillati; phylum Bacillota; class Clostridia; order Eubacteriales; family Desulfitobacteriaceae; genus Dehalobacter; species Dehalobacter sp. The sequence continues at coordinate 1,456 of JAMPIU010000014.1, forward strand.
TATTTTCTATCTTTTGCCTGGATTCATTCTCAATTAACACCGCTTCCTCAGCAGCACCTATGTATTTTGCTAAATCTCCACGTCCAGCTGAAATTGAATTGCAAGCGTTAAAACGTTGCATCGATTTCCAGTCGACTTCAATAGTCGGTTGATCTACATTTTTTACCCACCAAGGACGTCTGGGGCGACCAGCGTTGTCAGCAAATCTCAAGACTGGATTTGAATCATTTATTAAAGCCGCTGAATCCTTCCTCAGAGCAAATGAAAATCCAGCTGACCCCATTAGCTTTAGAAAATCTCGACGTGATACTTTATAGCCGCTGGTCTTCATTTTGCATAATTCCCACCAGAAGAGCAAACTGTACCAGCTCTGCTCTGGAATTCAGGTTTAATTTTTCCATCGATCTTTGTCGATAGGTATCAACGGTTTTGGGGCTTATATTCAAATTTCCACTGATATCTGAACGAGAGTAGCCTAATGCTGTTAGTGTAAGTACTTCTAATTCTCGTTCAGATAAGTCTTTGAGCCGCAATTTTTTTTCATAGCTATTGGAAAATTCCTCGAACATACTAAATGCGGATCCCGGATGGAGATAGCGCCCACCTGTCACAATGGTATGGAAAGCTTCCAATAAGTGCGTATGAGCTGCTGACTTTGGGACGAAGCCATCTGCCCCAGCTTTCAATATCTCGGAGATCATATCCTTGTCATTGTGCATGGTCAAGACGATTATTTTACAAGTGTACGCCTGTTTTCGAATATCCTGAATCACCTCAAGCCCACTAATACCGGGCAAGGCTAAATCAATCACGACGATATCCGGGTTGAGGATGGTTAATAAGGCTAGAGCCTTTTCTCCGGATAGCGCTTCCCCGACCACTTCATATTCCGGATAACCTGCCAGCAGAAGTTCAAGACCATCCAGAAGCATCCGGTGATCATCGACAAGAAGAACGCGGTAGTTGCTATTCGACATTTTCTACCTCCTCCAGATGAGGCAGTACAGCCAATAACTCGGTGCCCTCTTGAGGATAGGACGATAGCCGGAGGCTCCCACCCAGCAGATCTAATCGCTCGCGCATAGCAACCAGTCCGAGATGCCTACTGTTATCCTGCTTAAAGAAGTCTTTAACATCAAAGCCAACACCATCATCGATTACAAGCAAATAGACATTCTCTTGATCAGACCACAGCTTTAGTTTTACGTTTTTCGCCCTGGCATGCCGGATAATATTCGTCAGTGCTTCCTGGGCGATCCGGAAAAAAGTGGTTTCGATTTCTGCCGGTAAAACGATATTGCTAAGATCGATATCGAATTTCGCATGTAAGGCGGAGTCTTTCAACATATCAGTTGTCAATTTTTCTAAAGCCTTCCCTAAGCCAAACTTATCTAAAACCACCGGCCGATTTTGATAGGATATTTGCCGGATGTATTCGATCACTTCTGATAAATTCTGACAAAGGTGACTGATTGTTGCAACATTTTTCTCATCAGGTAAATCTCGTTCGAAAGCCTTCATGCGCACCATCAAACTGGTCAGTATTTGACCTGCTCCATCGTGAAGCTCACGAGCAAGCCGGGTACGTTCATTCTCTTGCGCTTTAATTAAGGCTTTCATCAGCTTCTGCCTTGCGGCTTCCTTTTGGTTCAACTTCATTTCCAGCCAAAACTTCGATATATACTCGCTAATTAATGAAGATGCGTTTTTCAGTAATTTCAGATCGTGTTGTGTGAGGTGTGTTGAAGAGTCCACCACTAAATTTATCACCCCCAAATATTGGCCCCTGCTCATTAGCGGCATCGTGAAATGGCTAATTATTCCACTGTCGTTTTCTATTGGAAAACGTGAACATCGGAGTGTCGATACATTAGGATTAGCCAGACCTGAAATCAGATTCTGTTGGCAAGCGCAACGATGATCTGGATCGCAGGGGAGGACGAAGGACTTTTTATCATCAACTATGCCATACCAGGTAGCCAAGTGAAATTTGTCTCGATCCTTATCGTAGAGGTAAATCCAGCCAGAATTCAGATTTACAGCTTCGAGGATGCTTTTAAGAATCACAAATAGGGAATCATGTATGTCTTGAGTAAATGTTGTGGCCAGAGCTATTTGATTGACTAGTGATAGATAACGATTGGACTGAGTAAGTTTTTCCTGATTGTCCGATAAATTGTCGAGCATATTATTAAATGCACTGGAAACTTCACCAATCTCATCATTGCTCCAAATCTTCACCCGAGAGTTGATATTTCCCTGAGTAACTTCATTCGCGGTCCTTTTCAAACCCAAAAGGGGTTGGGTTAGCATGAACATCATTAGAATTGAGAATAAAATTGCTGCTGCAGCAGCCAAGATTGTTACCAGGAGGACACTTCTGCTGCCGGCTTGTATAGCGATTATTACGCGGTCATCCGGTAACAGGTAGGATAACCAGTCTGATAAGCCCGTCTTTACCCAATAATTGAGAGATAGCCCAAGGAATAAAATAGGGACCAGGACAATGCCAAGAACCTTGACCCTAACCGGTACGGAGAGCAAACTTTTTGAAATCATTGAAGATGGGTGTTTCATATAATTAGCCCCGGCGTATTGTTTTCATGCTTGTCGATTAATACTTTACAAATGAATGTTTTTATTATCAAGTACTAAACGTAATTCCGAAACTGAAATATCATCCTTCCCTTTATTACTCGAGATAAACGAATATCCAAAAGACCTGAAATATCCCGCTTCAGATCTTTTCCATAACAAAATAAAAACGGCACCGCCAGGCAGCGAGTGGCCGGTCCTTTTCAATCATGCAGAATACTTATGCATGCCTGTTGTTTGGATTATTTCCATATTCTTCCTAACCAAATAGGCTTCGACTCCAGGTAGGCCTTCAACCAAATTAATCCCATCTGTTGCACCTATAACCATAAGCGCTGTTGCAAGCCCATCACAAATCACAGCGCTCTTTCCAATAACGGTGGCACTTGCCAATTCTTGATTAGAATAGCCTGTTCTTGGATCCAGAATATGGTGCTGGGAAAAATCTTCAATGAAAGATTGGAAGTAATCGCCACTAGTGGCAATACCTTGATCCTGAACCTCAAACTTTGTAATAAATCCAGCCAGGGTCTTTCTTGGTGGCTTGACGGCGATTCGCCATGGAGAACGGTTTTCATTTACCCCGGAACTGTATAAGTCCCCACCTGCTTCAGCCAAAACATTCTGGTATCCTAGACGTTTCAGAAGTTGAATTTCCTGGTCGATAATATAACCTTTTGCGATGCCATCTAGGGTAATTTCCATTCCTGGTTTTGCTAACTCGATGGTACTCCCATTTATTACCACTCGCCGGTAATCGATTAAATCCAAAACACCCTCTACCGCTTTTTTAGCAGGTAAGCCCATTGAATTGGCTAAATAGCTGCGGTAGAGATCAACCAAAGGCTTGATCGTGATATCAAAAGCTCCGCCGGTCATTTCCGAGTAAGAGAGCGCCTGATTGATTACCTGGAGCATTTCTGATGGAGCATCATATAACTCGCCTTCTTGGTTCAACCTGGAAAGAAGACTGTCAGAATTATGATGGTCAAATATCGCAACCAGCCGCTCCATCTCTTGAAAACTGCGGTTGACTGCTTCTTCACCAGCCTTCCGGTTTTCTGCGATGAGGGTGATATTAATAATTGTACCCATCAGCACTCGACTATCCTGGACAGATACTACTCCCGGATCGAGCTTGTTCATGAAAAAGTTACCTCCAACCAAGAGGCTACCTGCAACTGCACTAACCTTGAGAAAATCCCGTCTGTTGATATGCTGTATTTTCATCACCTTCGCCTCGATCAGAAAGATTACTCGCTGGTATCGATGTTTGGATCGAATGGATCCGGCGCAGATTGGGTAGCCTTGGGTTGGGGAGTGGAGGTCGGTTCAGGTTTTGGTTCTCCATCGAAAACAGGACTATTGCCCACCACAACAAAATCTTGAGTAGAACCGCCTGGACTTAGCTCTTCCAGTATGTTCGTGGTTACTTCACCAATCAACAGGGCTGCACAAAGTAGCACAGTGATGAGAAAGACCATGTTTATCAGACTGTTTTGATTTTTCTTTTCCATAGCTCAATTAACCATCCTCTTATCATGCGGATAAAACCTTCAACAGGACGGATAGGACAAAGTGTCCGGCACCAAAACCGGTGTACAAATAATGAGGTCAGGAGGACTATTCCCAGAACCAAAAAACTAAGTGTGGATCCATTCAGATTGAAGAGTGTTCCGAAAACCTCATAGGAACTAATCCCTGGATTTCGCATCAATAGTGCGACTACGATTGCCATCCAGGAAAGAAAGCGCTGTGCCCAGATAAGCCATTGCTGTTGTCGTTTCGTGAAACGCCCTTTGGCTCCACCGATAGCCCCCATGCATTCCTGGGCTGCGCCAAACGGGCAAAACCATTCACAATACGGGTTAAGATTCTCGGCAGTACATACAAAAATAATACCGCCAAGTAAGAGGTACCAGTAAAGATTATTTTGCCAGTCGGGCCAATATCCAAGTAGAAAGGTGTTGATTTTAGAAATCGTTAATGGCTGATTGTAGAGGAATCCCAAGATGACCAATCCGCCGAGCATGGTAGACCACCTCAATAACTTAAGATTTCTGATCACCTTGCGGCGGCCGAGAAAGCCGGCCAAGAATAAGAGGACCAGGGTAATTTCGGGGATTCCAAACTTGATCGACGGAGTGGTCTCGGGGGGAACTGGCTCGTCAAGGACATTTCCGGCGATATTTCTACTGGCATTACGTAATGCTTCTGCGATTGCATTGGAGGTATAGGTGGCCTGGGTTACCCCATCGATATCCTCAGCGAGCTTGAACGGATCGGCATAGGATTTTCCCAATAACTCTTCAACAAAGGGGTTTTTGTACACCTTTTCAATATAGGATGGAGTTTCTTTGTGTTCTACCTGGGAAAAACCGGTAATTTTTCCATCAAGGTCTACAGCGACAGCCACATCCATTGGTCCGCCATAACCGGTAGCTTCGCCAATAGCTATATACCCAATCGTCGATCCATCTTCTTCTAGGCCAGCGTATATACCCGAAGCTATTTGCACAAACCTGGAAGCCCGGGGTAAAGCCAGCCCCAGGTAATCTTCGTATGTATAACCCTGTAAAGCATCGCCAGCGAACCAGGCGATAAAAATCGTAACTACAGCAAAGAGGCCTAAAATCCGCTCTAACTTCTTACTTTTAGCCTGAACAGGTAAGGTTACGTTTTGAATGGACATATTCTTCTATAAATCATTTTCATAATGAAAAAGGGGAAGATCGATTCGAGACCTTCCCCTATGGCCCAAATTAAGCTTGCTAAGGTTAAGCTTTATCTGTATGATGCATAAACTTGTTTTTCTTCCAGAAAGCTTCCACCTTATCAGGATCGGGCGTTTCCCCCAATCCGCCATACCCAGAAGCATGATCCAAGTTTGCCAATAATGCATCTAGCGGACCTATTTTTGCACCGATCAGGATGCGGGCCGCATCATGCAGCCAGCCTGCAGGTTTGGTGAATGGGCAGTTCGAGATACAGTTCCCGCAACCGACCCCACATTCCATCCAATAGGCGTGGCATTTTTTCTGGTCAACCACCCATTTCTCGACGCCAGTGATATTGTTAATATCCATGGTCTTGAATGAGGGAGCAGGCAGCTGTTCGACCGTTGGTATGCAACCACTTGGGCAATATTCGGCGCATAGGCCACAGTTCTCGCAAAACTCTCGGACTCCAAAGGTAATTGGTGCATCGATATTGAGGGGAAGGTCAGTCAAGACCTTAGAAATGCGAACACGTGGGCCAAATTTCGGCGTAACCAATAAACCCATGCGGCTCAACTCACCCAGGCCAGAATCAACGGCCATCGGAATGCTAAGCCCTGTGTCGTTTCCCATTGGAATAGCCTGGTAACCTAATGCTCGGATGAATGCTCCTACATTTGAGGCCACGAGGGCCATGTCGGAATACCCTTTACCAGCAGAAGAACTGTTGAGCAGGCTTATGCCGTTTGGCGCCCAGGCATCCTCATCCATTTCATGGACCATGACGATCACGCGGTTTAGTTTCTTTGGAATGACGATAGGTCCGGTCTCCCCCTTGACCGGCAGTTCTACATCTTCAAAAACCAAAGGCCGCGCCTCTTCTTCACTTCGTCCGAGTGTGTTGTAAAACCAATTCTCGTTCGTTTCAGTGACGCCCACAGCCGATGCGCCTAAAAAGTGGGCCGCCACCTTAACCCGTTGAGTGATCTCCTCTTCTGAGTAGCCATCCAATTGTGGTGAAATTGGGTTTGGCTCGAATTCCCATGAATAGGCACCAGCTCCTTTGTTGTTCCTTAGCCAATCTGCTCCATCTTTAAGTGCTTCTTCGAATGGTCCCCAGCCTGGAATGCCGGCATCTTGTTTTGCCTGCATGTGTTCATCCTGGGGGCCGATCTCCGCTAGAATGGCTTTGTAATCCGCATCCCATTTTGCACGTCCGAACATATTATTGCGCTCGTCGAACCGTTTGAAGGTAGCCGGATCGATCTTATAAGGAGGGGTTCCATTGGACAATTGGCGGATTAAGAAGCCGCCATATTTTTCCTCTGACTCGACAAACTCAACCGCCCCAAGCTGCTCCGCTGTTTTACCTACGGGGAGACCTACGGCAGCCAAGCCGGACAATTTCAAGAAATCCCTACGGTTAATTTTTCCGGACATTTCGCTTTCTCCTTATGCGGGAAGTTGTTACACTAAGCAGCTTTTTTCGTGAAAACAAAGCGGCCTAGTAGAACACCCCAGATGACCGCAACTATTGCCAGAATCAAACCCATGATCAGTGCGGCTTGAGCAGAGCCCTCGGCAAGAAAGCCGTAGATTACTTCGAGGACAAAGGCAGCATACAAGAATCCCAGGCCTGTCAGTAGCCACTGCCACCAGCTCATTTTCACTGAAGCTTTTTTCGAGTGGTTCATTAAAAGCATGAACAAATATACAGAAAAGCCGCCAAGTAACAAGTGAAACAGCATTTTTTCCTCCTTAGGATTATGTCCACGGAATCAAGAGTGAATGAGGACAGCACACCTGACCGTCCATGCAGGCAAATGAGAGCATGTGAGGATGTAAATATGGCTATATCCGACCGATCCTAGGCGGAAAGCCGGCACCTCCTCCTTGTTGTGAGTATTTGAGTTTTATCTTGATTTATGAGACTAGTTTAAGAATAACAATGTTAATAATTCTTGTAATCAGCAAAATTCCTGGTCTTTTGTAAGAAAAACCCTCACACAAAGCATTATTTTAGATATGGAAGAGAGCAAGACGGTTGATGGGAAGAGAAATTATTAAATAAATTTATCTTCAATGTTCAGGTTCACTTATGGGGATACTAAGCGAGGCGAGAGGCGATCTCGCGCAGGGAGCCGGCCACCTCTTCCTCATCCACCAGCATGTGTAAATGGCCTGCCTGCAGGTTCTGCCACGGCCAGCCGGACTGCCTGGCCTCCTCCGCCTCC
>JAMPIU010000015.1 GCA_023667845.1 Dehalobacter sp.
ACATAACGCTTTGGCACAGGAATGGGAAGCGATGACCGGACGTTCAGAATGCCGCAGCACATCCCAAAAACCGGCCTCATTCAGGTGGGAAACGTCGATCACCATCCCAAGCTGATTCATTCTTTCGATTACCTGAAAGCCAAAACGAGATAAGCCGCCGCTTCCTTCGCTTTCCCCGACACCGTTGCCGATCGCATTCCTTTCATTCCAGGTAAGGCCAATGCTTCTGACTCCGAGCCTGAAAATAAGATCAAGCATAAAAATGTTTTCGCCAAGAATTTCTCCGCCCTCAATATTGATAAGCAGGCCCAGTTTATTAGTCCGGCCTAATTGGGCCGCGTCTTCTTGGGTTCTTACTAAAAATACCTCACTGGAATTATGATCAATAAACCTAAGTGCGGCTTCGAGTAATTCCAGCCCCCTCCAGGCCGCCTGAAACGGTTTGTATTCACTTTCAATATAGGCGGCCAGGAACTGCAGGCCGAGATTGGCCTGTTTTGCCCTAGTCAAATCCCAGTGTCCAAATTTTGCTGTTTCTTTCAGATTTCTTTTTCCGGCAGCAAAATCTCCAATGCTGTCACAATGGCCATCGGCAATCCATAGGTTTTTCATGATCAAAATTTAGCTCCTTTATTTATATTCTAAAGGATAATCAGGCAGAAGGCTAATTATTTGGAAAGCTTGACTGATGCCAATCCTTTGGCGACTTCCTTTGTTGCACTTAGATAAATCAGAAAGTACGAATATTTTCTGATATATTAAAAAAACCCGCCCCCAAGCAGGCAGGTTTAGAATCATTGGGTTTATCTGGGTTCGACAATCAGTTTGATCGCAGTCCTCTCTTCTCCTTCAATTAGGATATCGGTGAAAGCCGGAATACAAACCAGGTCAAGACCACTCGGAGCAACGAAACCTCTGGCAATAGCAACTGCTTTTACTGCCTGGTTTAATGCGCCTGCGCCAATTGCCTGCAATTCAGCTCCGCCTTTTTCCCTGAGTACGCCTGCTAATGCTCCAGCTACTGAATTAGGACTTGATTTTGCTGAGACTTTTAACACATCCATTATCTAATACCTCCCAATCGATCCTTTTTACATGTATTTCCACTTTGATGCTATATACTATTCGCGTAATAGTAAAAAAATCCTCTTTTTAGAAATGTCTGATTTGGTATTTTCTGTGTAAAAAATCCTGCACCTTATTTGGCGCAGGATGTCTATTTTTGGATAGGAATAATACGCTGTGTTTTGCCGGTTTTTTCATCTATTTGAAGCACCACAGCATTCAGCTGGTTCACCCCGTTGGCCACTTCAAATCTAGCCGGCATCTGCGTCAGAAAATTATTGATAATGATCTCTTTTTTGACTCCCAAGACCGAATCTCGCGGGCCAGTCATTCCAACGTCTGTAATATATGCCGTTCCCTGGTCCAGTACCCTGGCATCCGCAGTCTGGATATGGGTATGTGTACCAAGAACTGCACTTACTTTGCCGTTAAGAAACCAGCCAAGCGCAACTTTTTCCGAGGTTGCCTCGGCATGAAAATCGACAATGATCACCGGGGTCTCCACAGCCATCATATTGATGATCTGACTGACCATCGTGAAAGGATTTTCCAGCGGCGGCAGAAAGATTCTTCCTGATAGATTGATAATTCCCGTCTTTATTCCGTTACGAATAACAAAACCATAGCCTTTTCCCGGTGCCCCTTTCGGGTAATTGGCAGGCCGGATCAGCTTGGTTTCATCATCGATAAA
>JAMPIU010000016.1 GCA_023667845.1 Dehalobacter sp.
TTTGGATGATTGCCAGGATCAATACCAGGCCAACGGCAAGAAAAAAATACACTCCGATCAATTTGGTGGCAACCGTCAGCCCGCAGGTGATCGCGGCAAAATAAAAATTCCTGCCAAGCCGCAGACGATCGCGAACCAGCAGAAAGAGCGTCAGTACAACCAGGAATGTTGCCAATCCATCGGGGTGCCACCACAAATTATTTCCAACCACGGCAGGGACGGAAGCCAGGATAACAAAAAGGGCTATGGATCTATAGGTCCGAAATTCATCCTGCAGGTAGACGAGCATCAGCAGGGCTGCCAGCATGGGGAGTACGCTCACCATCTGGCGAAGGATCAACATGACCAGCGGAATATTCTGCAGTTGTCCAAGCCATTGAAGGGGGACGAGCACGATGGCGGAATATGCGAAATAAACAAAACCGTACGGATAATAATCATAGAAAATGAAATTTTTCAGCGTCTGGGCAAGGTTTTCTCCGGGTTTGATCATGTGAAAAACATAGGGCAGCGGTTCTGCTTCATCGGGATTAAAAACCTGCACCATGGCAATATTCGAGGAAGCCTTGGCGTTCGGCCAGGCGTAGAGGACAAATACGATTGTGGCGAGGGTTAATAAAATAATGAAGTTACGTCTCTGCACTGCATCCCAGGTCTTTTCCTTCATGGCGCTTTGTTCCTGATCCTCATTTGATTTTGCACAATTGACTTTATCTCTAGTTTATCATTCTTATGAGGCGATGTTTTTGAAGGAAAATCTTGATTTCAGTCTTCACTGCTGGAAGGTCGATGCTCCACCCTGAAAGGTCCGTAAAACGGAAGTATCGCGCATAAAGGTTACGGACCGACAGAAAATGTTATGGATATCAACCGGTAACTTGCGCCTGCAAACCTACTTGATGCACCTGTCCATTTTCTCCGGTTCAAGCGTCCACTCAAATAGGGTTTCATATTTTGAATAATAGCTCTTGTCTTCCAACAAGGGATAGTTCAAGCCAAAAACATTTTGGAAGATCAATCGAAAACTGTTTACGGGTGAGATCGAGGAATAGTATCTGTCTTTGATCGAGTTTGGAACCAAATACGCATTCAGAATCGGCAGACGGTGTTCCATGATCGCTCCATGATCGCCTTGAAGAATGATGATGGGCGGGGTCTTCGAATTTTCCAGGATTCTTTGAACAGTATCCAGGATTTGCGTATTGACATATTGAAGTTGATTGAGATACCCGTCGGCAAAGAGTTCGTTGCTGATCGGCGTTACGAAGGCGCCGCTGAAATACCTCCGATCTTTGGTGTAACTTCCATCTGCGCGAAAAACAAACGGGGTATGGGGCACGGTCAAATGTACAAAGGTAAATGTCGGCTCTGGGTCGCCGGATATCTTAATGAGGTTTTCGAACATAAACCTTTGTAATTGGACATGATTGGTGTAGGGAAAGGTTACCTGGTCAAAGATTTGATTAACGACAGGTATATGCGTGTCATAAATTATTTTAAAAATCGAACTTTTTAATAACAGAACCTCGTAGGGATCGATACTCCCGAAAAAGGCGCTTGGTTTGGCGGGTTCCAGGTAGAGGTCGGCGTTTTTAATTTGGGTAAAATCGTACCCTGTTTCGAAGGCAATGGTCTTATACCCCAGTGCTTTGAATTGCTGAAACACAACGGAATTCTTAATTAATTCGGCTTGCAGGTCATTCCTGTATTCCTTTACGCCTGTATTGATTAAAATTGTCTGGATGTAATCGGCAT
>JAMPIU010000017.1 GCA_023667845.1 Dehalobacter sp.
GGGTCGTAGCATTTTGAGCAAAATTGTAAGTTTGTAAAAGGTATTTTGGCCTGGAAATAGGGTTTTTACCCCATTTGCGGGCCGAAGCCGTTCCAAAGCAGTGATTTGGGCACTACAAACCGAGGGCACTGAAAAAGTCATTAAAATATGATATAATTTTGGTAATAAAACAGAAGGAAAGAAAGTGAAATAGATGCTAAGGAATGGAACCCAGCTTCAGCTATCGGAATATGCGGGAATTTATGATCTGGTTATCCCCGCGGATCATTTGCTGAGAAAGATAAAGGAAAACGTCGATTTCAGCTTTGTTAATCCCATGCTGAAAGAGCAGTATTGCGAACATTTCGGTCGGCCCGCCAAAGAGCCGGAGATGATGTTCAAGATTCTTTTCTTAAAACGGTTGTACGATCTTTCCGATGAAGTACTGGTAAGAGACCTTAGCTATAACATGGCCTACAAATATTTTGTGGGACTTCAGCCGGAAGAAGGAACCATTGACCCAAGCCTATTGACAAAATTCAGAAAGACACGGATCAATCAAGATATCCTGGAAGAAATGCTGGGAGAAACCATTCATCAGGCGATCGAGAAGGACCTGATCAAATCTCAGTCGGTCATCGTGGATTCCACCCACGCCCACAGCAAGGGAAACCGGGAGACCCCAACCCAAGTATTGAGGAGATTAGCGAAGTCTTTGCGGAAGGAAATCTACAAAACGCAACCGGAACTGGCCCAATATTTTCCGGAGAAGCCCTCGGAGACCGCAGAACTTGAGGAAGAAATCCGTTATACCAAAGTGTTGGTGGAAGTCCTTGAGCAGCGGCTGGAAAGCAAGGCTGCCCGGAAACTGAGGGATAACATAGCGAAAATGCTGGAGGATGACCAGATCAACAACATTCAATCCGGCTATGACCTGGAGGCAAAGACAGGCTATAAAAGTAAAGACAGCAGTTTTTTCGGCTACAAAAACCATCTTGCCATGACCGATGAGAGGCTGATCACCGCCATCGAGGTTACCCCCGGCCAGGAAGCAGATACCACCAAGCTGAAAAGCCTGGTGGAAAAGACCGTAAAAAACGGGGTGAAGGTTGAGGAAGTCATCGGAGACAAAGCCTATTCCAGCAAAGACAATCTTGAGTATTGTGAAGACCAAGGCATCAAGCTAATCTCTCGCTTAAGTGCCGCAGTGACCAACGGACACCCCAGAGACGAAGGATTCCTCTACAATAAAGACGCCGGTACAATGCAATGTCCGCAGGGTCATTTAGCGATGAGTTGCCAAATCCGGAAACACAAAAACGGCAGTCAATATTACATCTACTGGTTCAGCGTTAAAACCTGCAAGAAATGTCCGTACTATGGAACTTGCTGCAAAACCGGGGCCAAAAGAAAATCCTATTGTCTTAAGCTTTCCGGAGAAACCCACCAAAAGCAATATGCCTTTGAGCAAACGGAGTATTTCAACAAGCGGATAAAGGATCGCTATAAAATCGAGGCGAAAAACGCCGAGTTGAAACAAGTTCATGGACTTGATCGATGCAAGTATGTGGGCTTATTCGGTATGCGAATTCAGATGTATTTCACGGCATTTGTGGCCAATGTAAAGAGGATGATCCGGTTAAAGGAGCTGGCAGCAGCGCAATGAGCGCTTCTTCTTCTTCATTTCATCGAAAAATGGTCCCTTTTTTTCTACGAACCATAGGGAGAGAAACTTCTACCTTGTAAAATAGCCTGTTTTTCAGTGCCCTC
>JAMPIU010000018.1 GCA_023667845.1 Dehalobacter sp.
ATGTCTGAAGATAAAATAAAAGCCATGTGGGAAGAAGATGGTGATCTCATGCGTCTTAAGAAATTTTTTGGTTATGTCTATCAGGACGACGGTCTTAAGGAGCGGATCAAAGATAAAACCCGGGGAAAAATTTTGGATTCTGTTAAAAATCAACCGCTGGAAAACATGACGTTCGTGGCTGCTGAAGCCAATACCAGCATTCCTTTCTTGCAAACACGGCAAAAGAAGAACAGAATATCTGCGCTTGCAGCACGGCTGAAAAACAAACTTTTATATGGAAATAAAAAAGCATTTGCATTGATCGGCTGTGCCGCTGTCGTAGTGCTGGCCGTTGGTCTTGGCGTGAATGGAATCCTGATGGGGGATGGTTTGCAGAAAGAGGTCAGTTCACTGCAAACGACAACAGATCGTACCACGGATGATATGGGGAATGAACTTGCAGCGAGCCCTGATGCCGGTGTTGCGGCTGAATCTGGAGGGGGAGTAGCTGACTCCGCTAATACGGTTTCTCCTTCGTTTACTGAATCTGCTGCTCAGAAAAAAAGTTCGGAGAATTCAGTTCCGGGTGGATCTGCAGCCTACGATTTTTCCCGGCAGAAAATCATCTATTCGCTCGATGTTTTCCTGAAGGCAGATGATGTCGCCGCTGCGGCAAAGGCTATCGAGGAGAAGACCAAGGCCCTTGGCGGATACATCGCCGAATCGACCCGCAGTAATTATGACAGCAGCGTGACGGCTTTTCTCTCCTTAAGAATACCGGCCAAACAATTCCAAACGTTTCAAGACAGTATTCCCCAGTTCGGCACCATCGTCAATCAACACCAGTATACCGAAGATGTATCGACGGCTTATTTTGATGCCGAAACTCGATTGAGATCTTGGGAGGTTCAGGAGCAACGGTACTTGGAAATTCTCGAAAAGGCGAATTCCGTTGAGGACATTCTGAAAATTGAAAGTTCCCTGGTTACAGTCCGTCAAGAGATCGAAAGCCTGAAAGGGCAGCTCAAATACTATGACAACCGGGTAGAATACTCCCAGGTCACCATCAATATTGAGCAGGCCCGGAACGACCTGACGGTCAATAATCCCTGGCAGCCGATATCGCTGAAGAATACCTTCATTGCCGTAAAGAATGCTTTGATCAAGACTGTAAGCTTCCTCTGGAATGCGCTCAACTATGTGTTGGTCTTCATCGGCTATGCGCTGCCGGTATTGATGATCCTGCTGCTGATCTGGCTGGTCTTCCGGATCATTAAAAAACACAGGATGCTTTCGGAGAAAAGTTTTAGACAAAATAAGGAAGATGAAGAATAAAACCTTATATTTATAACAAAACGATCGATGATAAGGCTAGGATGTCGTTGTACGACGCTACATCCTAGCCTTATTTTTTATAAATTTATTTTAAATAAAAAAACAGAGAAATTCCTGAAATTAGAAAAATAATCACTAATTAGTAGCTACTAAGAGATATTACGTATTACAGAGATATAATGCGAGTGACTTGAGTTTATTTTATAGACTCGATGTGAAAAGTATGGAAAGGGGGTGTTAACGTGTTGAATGTAGTTCTCATTTTTGTTGTTGGAATGCTCTTTTTAGCAGGTATTTTAGCCCTGAGACCTTACGCAAACAAGGCGGACAAAAAGAAAACTGTGCTTAATTGGTTTCTGTATTTGGTCTGGTTTCTGATTACTTGTATCGGGTTATCTTTCATTGTGCTTAATGCTCAGATTGGTCATGTCAAAGCTACGAGTACCGGAATCTTTCTTTTTTTTGGGCTATCCATCGTCATCGGAATCGTATTAGCAAGATTAGTGGGATTGATAGGTCTAGGTAAGAAACAAAAAAGTTCTAATTTGACGAGTTAAGAGGTGAGAAGTAATGTCAAAATTTCTAGAAGAAAAACAGCAGGAACAAGGATTCCAGATGAACCGACGTAAATTTTTGAAGGCAGGGGCTGCTTCTGCACTGGCAGTAGGGATTGTTGGCGCAATCGGAGTTTTGCCGTCAGAAGCTATGGCAAGCCAGACAGGTTCTCAAAACGGAGCCAAATCCAAGCTGCATCCCAATGTAGATTATGGTGGTGCCACTGTCCGATTCGTTGAGAATAACGATCAATGGCTCGGAACTTCAAAGATCGTCGGTTCTATTAAAAACACCCATGCAGCAGACGCAGGATTCAATTATGCTATTCGTGGTAAACTAACCCCCGAAGCTCAAAAAGAATCCTTCCACTATCACTTTGTTGGCAAACATCCTCTTAATGCTGCTCTTATGGGATTCGTCGGTGTTATCGGTCCAGACGCACTGTGCGGCGGGAAACCGGCTCCTGAAAAGCTGCCGATTCCTGATCCTGCACAAATGTCCCAACACATTAAGGATTGCGCGTATTTTTTGCGGGCTGACGAAGTTGGAATCGGCAAGATGCCCGCTTATGCTTATTATAGTTACAGGTCCCCTTCGCAGGATAATTTGTTTAAGAATGGGGATGATTTGTCTAAGTCAATTCCGGTCACAGAGAGGATGCCTTATGTCATTACGTTTATGATTGACCAGCATTTGGAAACGATGTTGGGTTCGACCGGATATGATGGTATCAGTGCTGGCCAATCCTTCCGTTCATATCATGCCTCCGGTGTTATTGCGGTCATCTTAGCGAGTTATATTCGTAACCTGGGTTATAATGCCAGGGCAAATCATATTTCCAACTATGAAGCAGTCATGGGTCCCTGCCTGATAGCGTCGGGATTGGGCGAGCTATCCAGAACAGGAGACTGCGTAGCTCATCCCCGTCTGGGATTCCGCCATAAGTGTGCAGCTGTAACCACGGATCTGCCGCTCGCTCCTGATAATCCCATTGATTTTGGCTTGCAGGATTTTTGTCGAGTGTGTAAAAAATGCGCTGATAACTGTCCAGGGGGCGCTATTACATTTGATGATGATCCAGTCGAGCACAATGGATACTTGAGATGGAACTCTGACGCTCAAAAATGCACCATATTCCGGTCAACAAACAAAGAAGGCTCTTCCTGCGGCAGGTGTATGAAAGTATGCCCTTGGGATTCAAAAGAACAATCCTGGTTCCATGAAGCAGGTACTTGGATCGGCAGTAAAGGCGAGACCTCATCCAGATTGCTTAAGACAATCGATGATATGTTTGGCTATGGTACGGAACAGATCGAAAAATATAAATGGTGGCTGGAATGGCCCGAGAGGTATTAGCCGCCAAACAATAATCGGTTCAGTTTTCTCATTAGGTATATCTTTAAGCGGCCGGGGCTTTATCTTGCCGCTTAAAGATATACGAAAACAAATATTTATTATTGCAATTGGTCTTCATCAAAAAATATTGCAGAGATTTAATCGTCATTTGAAAAGAATCCTCCTTCTTTTTTCTAATGACTTTTTTGGTTTCAGCAAATAGCCTTCGTTCAACTTATTGTAATGTACCTCAGCTTTCCTATCCCTTTTAAGGGACTAATACCTATTAAATTTTTGAAGACTAAGCTTAAAACAACAAGAAAACCACCATAACGGGTATAATGAGAGTAACCACAGTATTATATTTTCTTTTAAAAGGTGGGGATAACTTTGGAAAACGGGAAACTATCGAATTGTATAATAAAGATGCCTATTATTCCAACATTTGATCCCATTGAAGAGCTAAACATGTATACTTCTCTTGGAAGCCTGCATACATTTGCAAGAGGAAGCAAGATCGTTTCGCCCGGCATACCTTTTAGTAATGTTATTTTCTTGATTTCAGGACAACTTGACGTGAGTATGGTATCGCGGAATGGTGAGGAGAAGTACCTGCTTGAAGTTTTTAAGAACGGCATAGCGGTGGCTTTAAACCAAAATGATGATCATGAATTTCAAATTACTGCAGTAAAAGATTGCACTGTCTGTTTTTTTCCTTTGGACATGATGGTTGCAATATTATCGCAGAATACTCGTTTATTAAAAAATTTTATCTTGAATCTTATACAAAAAACGCAATACTTCATGTATCAATCAAGGGACTTCTATCAAAGCCGCCCTTCTGCTAGGGTATTCTCTTTTCTATATAACCTCTGTCTGACAAAAGGAAATCGGGTGAATGACTATTATGAGTTAGCGGTTGAGAATGTGTCACAAAAGACGATTGCCAAAATAACAGGAACCCATCCTGTCACCGTTTGTAAATTATTTACTTATCTTAGTAAAGAAGGCATTATAAAAAAGAATAGAAAAGTCATAAAGGTTTACGATCTCAATAAATTATGTAACCTTATTGCAAATGAGGAATTAACATATTAAATCAACCTGATAATTAAAAATGCGGTGGGGGTAATGTAAAATATCAAGGGATCTGTCCCTTGATATTTTATAATGATGATATGCTTTAAAAAAACGTTTTATATCTTTTGATTTGTTTTGTGTAAAATTTTATTTCTCTAACTCGCCTTTTCGGATATTGTACTCTTCCAGGTCGATTTCCCCTTTGGCATATCGTTCGCGTAAGATGATCATAGCATGGTCTTCCGGTTTACCGGAGGCGTTCTGTCTGTCCAGATAACTTCTAATAAGCCTGACTGCAAGAAAAATAATTCCCAGCCAGAAAAGCAATTGGATGATCATGATAGCAAATCCCATCCAGGAATAATTGCCTCCCATCATCCAGTCTCCACCTGGTCCATACCAGCCTCGCATCATTTTTAGTTACCTCCTTTTATATTCTCTTGGATTTTCTAGGCCATTTAAAAAAGTAAATCCTAGTTTTGGAAACTATTTTTTTTGATTAAACCATTGTCATCAATATTTTGTACTGTTTGTGCCTGATTTATGATGGCTGTAATCTGAGAAAAGGAAATGGAATTGGTAATGAATATGCTGCAGTTTTTTGGCAAGTATAGTGACAGAATGAAAGCCTCACAGTTTGATCTTGAATATTTGTGAAGAAAGTACTGGATGAACGTTGGCAGGAAAAAATAATTTTTCGCGTGTAAAGGGGATTTCTAAAAGTTAGCGAAACAATATGTTTAAAAACTAAACCATGCCAGTAGATGAACAGAGAAAAATGATAGAGAAAATGACCGAGAAAAACTAAGATGATAGGAAGATGAGAATGAGCCAGCAGAAATCATGGTTTGCTGTTGTGAATCCCCGGTCAGCAAATGGAAAAACGCAGGGACTTTGGCCAGGGTATTACCAGCAGCTTCAGCAGGCGGGAATACAGGTCGATTATGCGCTGACCTCCCGCTCCGGGGGAGGAACAGAAATAACACGTATGGCTCTGGACGAAGGGTATCGGAAGATAATTGCTGTCGGAGGAGACGGAACTGTCAATGAGGTGCTTAATGGTCTGATTGAGAAGGACCGGCTTGTCGCGGACGATATCGAACTGGCTGTTTTTGAACAGGGAACAGGCGGGGATTTTGTAAGGACAATAAAAACAGGCAAAGAAAAAGGTCTGAAAGCCTTGATCAGGATGCTGAAGGAGCCCAATATCATTCTTTCTGATCTTGGCCGAGTTGACTTTCTGAATTTTGAAGGGGAAGAACGGACACGTTATTTTCTGAATGCATCCAATGTCGGAGTCGGCGCGGAAGCGGTCCACAGGACCAATTGCCGGAGTAAAGCGATGGGCAGCAAGCTCTCTTATCTGACCAGTACTTTAGAAGCTGTTCTATCGTACAAGAGCGTCTGCGTTTCTCTGAAAATGGACCAGGATACATTCTGGGAAGGGAATATCTGGGGGCTTATGGTCTGCAACGGTCAATATATTGGCGGCGGAATGCGTATTGCGCCTGATGCCCGCCTGGATGATGGTTTGTTCGATCTGGTTGTGATAAAAGAAATGAAGCTGTCCAGGCTCTTTTCACGCTTTCCGCTGCTTTATAAAGGTCAACATATCCATCTTCCTGAAGTCCAAGTGTTCCGCTGTAAGGAAATTGCACTGCATATACCGGATTCCATACTTTTTGAAACCGACGGGGAGATCCCGGGGGTATGTCCGAAGGCATACCGGGTAATCCCTAAGTGCTTGAAACTATGGGTATAAGTTTCCGTTAACATTAAAACCATACGGATGAATACGCATATAGACGAAGATTCTGCAAGGTCAGCTAAAGACAAATATATGTCTGACCAATATTGACCTTTAAAGGAATTTTGCATATAATACAATTAATGGGTAAGGAAAGCAGTTTTGAGGTGGTGAGGACAGTGGATTTTAAAGATTATTATCAAATCTTAGGCGTTTCTCCGGATGCAGACAATAAGGCCATCAAAAAAGCATACCAGGCACTGGCCAAAAAGTATCATCCTGATTTAAACCAGGGTGATAAAGCCTCAGAAGAGAAATTTAAGGAAATTAATGAAGCCTATCAGGCGATATCCGATCCTGCCAAAAGACAAAAATATGATGATTTAAGGGCAAACTACCAGCAATGGCAGTCGCACGGCGGCAGAGGGAATTCTTTTGACTGGTCGGCCTGGCAGGAATCACAGGGGAGCAACCGCTATACCCGTACAATGACGCCGGAAGAGTTCGCGGAAACATTTGGGGACAGAGGTTTTGGCTCTGGTGCCGGCAGGGGCATGGGGGGATTTTCTGATTTCTTTTCCTCGATCTTTGGCATGGGAGCAGGCTATGCTGATGATTCCGATGATTATTATTCGGATAGGATCAGAAGACCGCAGGCCGGCAGGGACATTGAAGGTGAAATCAGTATTACGCTTGAAGAAGCCTATCATGGAACCAAACGGATGATTGAAGTCGGCGGCCGGAGAATTGAAGCCACTGTTCCGAAAGGTATTAAGCATAACAATAAAATTAGGCTCAGCGGACAGGGACAAGCAGGAGCGAAAGACGGAAACAAAGGAGACCTTCTGTTAACGGTAAAAATTCTGCCACATGCTATCTATACCCAGGACGGAGATGATTTGTCCGCTAATATCGAAATCGATTTCTTCAAGGCTGTACTTGGCGGAGAAGCGCGCGTTAAAACGTTAGGCGGAGAAATATCCATTAAGATTCCTCCGCGCACCCAAACCGGAAAAAGTTTCCGTCTGAGAGGGAAAGGCATGCCTATTCTCAACAAACCGGGCCATTTCGGCGATTTTTACGCAAAGATTACGCTTGTCCTGCCCGAAGAGATGTCTGAGAAAGAAATGAGTACGCTTCAGGAATTAAGCCAGGAAAGAAACAGCTGATTACTCCAGAGTTAGGTCTGCATGCCGCAATTACCGGCGTCAAGGGAGCATAGAGGGCGCAATCTGCCGAAAGCGGTATTGTGGCATGCAGACCAGACCCAAATATGCTTACTTATTTATATATTCCGTTGACCTACCAAAAATACCGGTATGTTTACTCAAAGGAGTGATACGCATGGCTTTTGATACCAACCGTTTTACCCAGAAATCCCAGGAGGCAATCATTGCTGCGCAAAACAACGCAGAAAGTAACCATAACAGTCAGGTGGAACCCGAACATCTGCTACTGGCCTTATTGGAACAAAATGAAGGCGTTGTGCCTCAGATTCTGAATAAATTAAATATTTCGCTAGCTAGCGTCAGCGAGAAGACCAAATCCAGCATCTCAAAACTGCCTAGAATGATGGGAGCTGCTACCCAGTTGAGCATTTCCCCGAGAATGAGAACAGTACTGGTGAACGCCCATGACCAGATGGAACCGTTTGGGGATGATTATGTCAGTACGGAACATCTTTTGCTGGCCATTGTTGATCAAGCCGGCGGAGAGGCCGGAAAGACCCTGAAAGAAGCCGGAGTTACCCGGGAAGCCCTGTTGAAAGTCCTAAAGGAAATCCGCGGATCTCAGCGGGTTACCGGTCAAAATCCGGAAGGGACCTATGCTGCCTTGGAACAGTACGGCCGAAACCTCGTGACACTGGCCAGAAGAGGAAAACTTGATCCGGTTATCGGCAGGGATGAGGAAATCCGCAGAGTACTGCAGATTCTGTCCCGCCGGACAAAAAACAACCCGGTTCTGATTGGCGAACCAGGCGTAGGAAAGACGGCCATTGTCGAAGGGCTGGCCCAAAGAATCGTGCGCGGTGATGTTCCTGAAGCAATTAAGAATAAAGAAGTAATCTCCCTTGATATGGGCGCGCTGATTGCCGGGGCCAAATACCGCGGGGAGTTTGAAGAGCGGCTGAAGGCTGTTTTAAAGGAAGTTGAAAGCCGCGAAAATATTATTTTATTTATTGATGAACTGCACACTGTCGTCGGGGCAGGAGCTGCCGAAGGCGCGATGGACGCCGGCAATATGCTGAAACCGATGCTGGCCCGCGGGGAGCTCAGGATGGTCGGAGCCACGACCTTGGACGAATACCGTAAGCACATCGAAAAGGATGCGGCGCTGGAAAGACGTTTTCAGACGGTGATCGTCGCACCGCCCACAGTCGAGGATACGATCTCGATCCTGAGGGGCTTGAAAGAACGTTATGAGACGCATCATGGCGTCAGGATTACCGACAGTGCGATCATCGCAGCGAGTATTCTTTCCGACCGCTATATCAGTGAACGGTTCCTGCCGGACAAGGCGATCGACCTGATAGATGAGGCAGCGGCCAGGCTGCGGATGGAAATCACCAGTGAGCCGCAGGAACTCGACGATATCAAACGCAGAATCATGCAGCTCGAGATTGAAAGGGAAGCGTTGAAAAAAGAAAAAGACAAAGCGAGTCAGGAAAGACTGGCCAATATTGAAAAGGAACTTGGGGACCTGAAGGAAAAAAGAAGTGCCCTAGAGGCCAAGCTTCAGGAAGAACGCGAAAAATTGGGCAATATTCACAAGCTGAAGGAAGATATTGACCGGACGAGGGTGGAGATTGAAAATGCCCAGCAAAAATACGACTATAATAAGGCTGCCGAACTTCAGTACGGCGTACTGCCAAAGCTTGAGAAAGAGCTGGCCGAACTTGAACAGCTCGTATCGGGCCGGGAGAATACGCTGCTGAAGCAGGAAGTCTCGGCAAGCGATATTGCTGAGATCGTTGCCAAATGGACGCATATCCCAGTCTCCAAGCTTCTGGAAAGTGAAGCCGAGAAACTAATTACGATGGAGGAAAACCTGCATCAACGGGTCATCGGTCAGGATAAAGCTGTCCAAGCGGTAGCTGATGCGGTCCGGAGAGCCCGTACCGGTTTGCAGGACCCGAACCGTCCGCTGGGTTCATTCCTGTTCCTCGGCCCTACCGGAGTAGGGAAGACAGAGCTGGCCAAAGCCCTGGCAGAATTTCTGTTTGACAATGAACAAGCCTTGATCCGGATTGATATGTCGGAATATATGGAGAAGCATTCCGTAGCCCGGCTGATTGGGGCTCCTCCCGGCTATGTCGGCTATGATGAAGGCGGACAGCTGACGGAAGCAGTCCGCAGAAAACCGTACGCCGTCATTTTACTTGACGAGGTTGAAAAAGCGCATGGTGATGTCTTTAATGTTCTGCTGCAGCTGCTTGATGACGGCAGACTCACAGACGGCCAGGGCAGGATTGTCAATTTCAAGAATACGGTTGTGATCCTAACCAGCAATATTGCCGGACAGGAGATCCGGGAAATGAATGAAAACCACAGCAGTCCGGAATTGATCCGCAAAACGATCGAAGCCGAGTTAAGCCGGTATTTCCGGCCGGAATTTATCAACAGACTTGATGAGATCATCATCTTTGATCCGTTAAAGAAAGAAGATCTTGTCCGGATCGTGGAAATTCAGCTTGACCTGCTTCGGAACCGCCTCAAAGAAAGAGGACTTACCCTGACTTTAGCCGACAAGGCTTTGCACATGCTTACAGAAGAAGGCTATGATCCCATATTCGGAGCCAGACCGCTGAAGAGAGTGATTCAGCAGCGGATCCAGAATCTGCTGGCTAAACAGATTCTGCAGGGTGAATTTCCAGAAGGCACCAAAATCCTCGTGGATTATGACCAGGACTATCAGTTTAAGAAGATTTAACAAAAAAACGATCGAACGAGTCTGAAACATTAATATAAAAAAACAACATGGGTTTTAGCTGTTAAACCCATGTTGTTTTTATTATTATGACAGGGAATAATGCATAAATTCAGCTCTTTTTGTATATCCTGAAAATACTTAATTCTAAAATACTTAAGAATTTTGGAAGGTGGGATATCATGCAGCATAGTCAAAGTGAAATCAAGAAAATTCTCGATCAGGGAATGATAACAAGATCTCTAGTTGAAAGCGAAGTATCGATGAGGAAATGTGAAATGTTCAGTGAGATGGCTCACGACAGGGAAGTAAAAGCATTTTTTAAGGATCAGGCAAGCGCACTCGAGGGATTAACCGGCTTCCTTAAAAGTAAACTTGCTCAAATCATGTAGGAAGGGGATTATTAAGTTTATGAGTAATTTTTCGGATCTAGATATGATGTATGACTACGAAAAAGATGTCTCGGCAGCGGCTTCCGGGTATATGACATTTGCCACCAAAGCCTCGAATGATGAAATCCGGCACCGCTATCTTCAGCTGGCGAATGAAGCAAGTAAAGTCTATGAACGGCTTGGGAAACTTATTGAAAAATCCGGAGGATCGATCTAAGATTATTTGTTAGCAAGTGGAGATCCATGAGTAAAAAAGACGGGAAGGTTATACAGCGGTATAGCCTTCCCGTCTTTTATTTGCCTTGTTTTAAGAATCGATCTACTACGCAAGCTGCTTAAACAGATTCGCGGTTTCAATCGCGGTTACGGCAGCATCAAAACCTTTATTGCCGGATTTCGTGCCTGCCCGTTCAATGGCCTGCTCAATCGTGTCGGTGGTCAGAACGCCGAAGATCACAGGAACGCCTGTTTCCAGACCGACATTGGCGACACCTTTGCTGACTTCGCTGCTGACATAGTCAAAATGCGGCGTAGCCCCTCTGATCACTGCACCAAGGCAGATGACCGCATCAAACCGTTTTTGTTCAGCAATTTTTTTGGCGGCCAACGGAATTTCAAAAGCACCGGGGACCCAGACGAGTTCGATATTGTCCTCATCAGCGCCATGTCTTTTCAGCGCATCTAAAGCGCCGCCAATAAGCTTATTCGTAATAAACTCATTAAATCTTCCGGCAACAATCGCAAACTTTAAATTCTCAGCCAACAGTTTTCCTTCAATGGTTTTCAAATGATATCCATCCTTTCTTTTGCAGCCTGTTCGGTCATATTTCTTTTAGGCTATTTGGTTATGATATTTGGTCTTTAGTTCTCTATACTCCTTAATGTCTTTGTCATTCGTCAATTAAGGATTGCCGGTTATTACCGATCAGCGAATATTGGTCAAAAAATGGCCCATTTTTTCTTTTTTAGTTGACAGGTAGTATTCATTTTCAGGTTTCGCGGGCATTTCGATTGGGACGCGTTCGGTAACTTGAATGCCGTAGCCTTCCAGACCTACGATTTTCTTGGGATTATTCGTCATCAGACGGACTTTGGTGATACCGAGATCAGCTAATATTTGAGCGCCGACGCCATAATCACGCAGATCAGGCGGGAAACCCAGCGCCAGATTTGCTTCGACAGTGTCTTTGCCTTCTTCCTGAAGTTTATACGCCTTCAATTTATTCAGAAGTCCGATTCCGCGGCCTTCCTGGCGCATATAGAGAAGCAGTCCGCGCCCTTCGCGTTCGATTTGCTGAATGGCTGCCGTTAACTGGTCCCGGCAGTCGCATCTTCGCGAATAAAAAACATCTCCGGTCAGACATTCGGAGTGGACTCTGACCAAAACGGGTTCCCCGTCGCCGACATTGCCTTTGATCAGGGCCAGATGTTCCTTGCCGTCAATTTTACTTTTAAAACCGACTGCCTTAAACGTCCCAAATTCTGTTGGGAAATCAATACTTTCGGCTCTTTCGATAAGTCTCTCGTTCAGGCGGCGGTAACTGATCAAATCTTTGATCGTCACCATTTTCAGATTGTGTTTTTTCTTAAATTTCAGCAGGTCGTTCACTCTGGCCATTGTCCCGTCTTCATTCATGATTTCACAAAGGACCCCGGCCGGTTCAAGACCGGCCAGCCGGGACAGATCGACCGATCCTTCGGTATGGCCGGCTCTGACAAGGACACCGCCTTCCCGGGCCTGCAGCGGGAAAATATGACCCGGTCTGCGCAAATCTTCCGCCTTACTATCTTTATTAATCAGCACCTGAATCGTAGCAGCCCGCTCAAACGCGGAAATTCCTGTGGTGCTGGTTGCGGCATCAACGCTGACCGTAAAAGCTGTGCCGTGGGGATCTGTGTTGTTCCGGACCATCAGATCCAAATCCAGTTCTTTAAGCCTTGCGGCAGTCAGGGAAGTACAGATCAACCCCCGGCCGTAGGTAGCCATAAAATTGATCGCGTCAGGAGTCACCTTGGAAGCAGCCATGATAATATCGCCTTCATTTTCCCTGTCTTCATCATCGACGACGATAATCATTTTGCCCTGACGGATATCTTCGATAGCCTCCGGAATGCTTGCAAAAATATTTTCTTGTTGTGTCATCTGTTTAAGCTCCTTTCGTTAGATAAAACGTTTGCTAAACGTTAGATAAAACCATTTTCAGTTAGAAATGCGAGGGAAATTTCCGTTTTGGTTTGGGGTGGGCTGTGGTCCTTTTGCAGGAATTTTGCTACATATTTTCCGATGAGATCGGTTTCAAGATTCACCGTAGAACCAACGCGTTTAAAGCCGAGTGTCGTATGCTGAAAGGTGTGGGGGATCAGGGAGACGGTAAAAAAGTCATCCCCGGCATCAATGACCGTTAACGAGATTCCATCAATGGCCACTGACCCTTTCGGCAGCAGGGAGGAGGTTATCTCCGGGGAGGTTTGAATTCGATAGATCTGAGCAATGCTGACCGGACTGATGGCAGTAATTTTTCCGGTGCCATCGACATGACCGCTCACCAGATGGCCGCCCAAACGGCTTTGCAGCTGCAGCGCTCTTTCCAGGTTGACTTTTGTCTGCGGCTTTAATTCTTGAAGGTTTGTTCGCTGCAGGGTCTCGTACATAACATCGACAGAAAAACTTCCGGAACCAATGGCGGTCGCTGTAAGACAGACCCCGTTGACGGCAATGCTGTCTCCGATTTGGGATCCCTTCAGCACAAGTGAAGCATCAATGGTTAATCTGGCGGAGTCTTTCAGCAGGTCTATGTTTTTTATTGTGCCCAGTTCTTCAATGATTCCGGTAAACATTATTTGTCACTTCCCATTTTATTGGTATGGTTATAGTCAACTGTTCCGGTAAAACTATAATTTCCTCCCAGCTCACAGACCGCTAGTTGACTGACATTTACTGCCTCAGACATGCTGGTGAGGTGCAGGCCTGAGAGCGGGGAGAAGCCTGATCCGGCCAGTTTCGGGGCCATCATAAACATGATTTGATCAATCAGCCTGGATTCCAGCATTTTACCGGCAAGCGTACCGCCGCCTTCCAATAAGATGCTGTTTAAGCCTCCGGCCGCGATATCTCTCAGCAGGTCCGGCAAGGGAACCTGTCTCGACGTATCATACTGCCAGATATCAACCTTGTCGGCAGCAAATGTTTCGCGCAACCGCAGCAGCTTATTCTCGTCAGCAGCCTTTGTTGTCGCGATGATGCAGCGGCTGGCGGATTCGTTCCGGAGGACCTGAGCGTTTAACGGAACAGACAGGGAACCATCGACGACTAGCCGGACCGGGTCCCGGCCATTCTCAATATTGCGGCAGGTTAAGAGCGGGTTATCCTGAAGGACTGTTTGACTGCCGACCATAATGACATCAAAAGTATTTCTTAGGCCATGGACGAAATGTCTGGCCTCTTCCGAAGTGATCCATTTGGAGTCTCCTGATTCTACGGCAGTCCGGCCATCGAGCGTCATTGCAGCTTTATAAAGTACAAAGGGCATTTTTGTGGTAATCGCTTTCAGAAAAGGCTCATTAATTTTTCGGGCTTTTTCAGCCAGCAGACCTGTTTCGACAAGAATACCGGCATCCTGCAGCTTTTTCACACCCTGACCGCTGACCAGCGGATTCGGATCCGTCATCGCTACAATTACTTTCTTTACGCCTGCTGCAATCAGCGCATCGGTGCAGGGAGGTGTACGGCCGTAATGGGAGCAGGGTTCCAGTGTGACATAGACATCGGCACCTTCTGCGCTTGATCCTGCAGCATTTAAGGCATGGACTTCCGCATGCGGCGTACCGGCTTTCCTATGGTAGCCTTCCCCGACAATCTGACCGTCCCGGACAATGACACAGCCCACAAGTGGATTTGGACTGGTTCTGCCTGCTGCCAGTACGGCAAGATTCAGCGCGCGTTCCATGTAGTTTTTATCTTCTGCGGTAAAACGATCAGGCAATGGATGTACCCTCCAGTCATTAGCGTGTCAACGACAAATGAAAATATAAATCATTGATAAATTATAGAAAAAATAATAAAAAATGCCCGGAAATACTCCGGGCGTCATCATTCAGATCAACAGTCATTCAAAACAAGCAGGTGAGAGGCTACGCGACAAACACGACAAGCACGTGCACGATCACACCATGTTTTGCTCTTTCCATCCAGACTTTAACTGTCGGCTTCGTAATTTCAACGAATCTGCCATAAGGCTCGCGGGCTGTACCGCCGGTAAGGAATTACACCTATCCCCAGAGTAAAGAACGTATTCAGTTTTGCTGCGTAGATCAATCGAACTTGCAATTATCATACTGCAATCCTGCCAAGAATGCAACCATTTTGCACAGAGATCAAGAGAGTCTAAAGGCGGACGACCTCGGCATAATCTTTTTTTAATAAACCTAAGATGATTGCGTCAAAATATTGCCCTTCCACATAATAGGCTTCACGCAGCCTGCCTTCGGCAATGAAGCCGAGCTTCTGATAGCAGGAGAGCGCCCTGGTGTTATTGACCCAGGTCTCAGCGGTCAGTCTCCGGAAATTCCACTGGCCAAACAGGTAGCGGATAAAAGCAGTCAGCGCATCGGTCCCGTAACCTTTTCCCCAGTAATCTTGGAGACCAATTCCGACATAGATGCGGGCCGATCTGGCCGGAATATTGACCTGATCGAAACCAATTGTACCGATAAGGCTGCCTTGTAAATCCGTAATCGCATAGCGGTTGGCATCCTCTTCAAAAAGTTTGCTCTCCAGATCTTCCCGGCGCAGCAGGGTTGTCAGCGGCCAATTGCCGCTGACCCAGTAAGAGAAGTCGTGATCATTATACCATTCATACAAGGTGTCCAGATCATCCATTGCGAGCGGACGGATTCGGGTTCGTTTGCCGTTTAATATGGCATTCACCTTCCAAACAAAAATGCGTTTAAGTAATCATAGTTTAGCATGTAGAGAAATAAGATCAAGTAGAAGGAGAAGCAAATGCAAAATAAGGTAAAATATAGCAAAAATGCTTGAATTTTGTTGCTTCTTTCGTTAAGATGAAATTATTCATCTGGAGTCATCATTAATAATTTTGAAAGGGGACTAGAAAATGCTTGAAAACAAAGAATTAAGGGCCATGGCCCGCACCCAGTTAAAAGGGCAATGGCTGAGACCAATCCTGGCCTGTCTGATTTATGCTGTAATCGTATTCATCCTGTCTTGGATCCCGTGTGCTGGTCCGATTATTACGCTCTTAATTGCGGGGCCGCTCATGATTGGCCTGGTGACCTTTACCTTAAAGTTCTGCCGCGGGGAAGATCCGAACGTTGAAGTGGTTCTGTCTGGATTCAAAAACGCCGTTAACTGCGCCGGGCTATATCTCTGGTATGTGCTGTGGACACTTTTATGGTCACTGTTACTGATTATTCCGGGGATCGTTAAAGCGTACGGCTATATGATGAGCTTTTATATTTATGCTGATAATCCTGATATGGGTATCAGAAAGGCCTTTGATCTCAGCAAAAAAATCAGCTATGGCTATCGCGGCAAGCTATTCCTGCTTACGCTCAGCTTCATTGGCTGGGCGATCCTGGCCACGATCCCGTTCTGTCTTGGCTATATCTGGCTGATGCCTTACATGCAAATTACGTTTACTAATTTCTATCAGGAACTGAAAAAAGAAAGCATCAAAAATGGTGTCTGTACTGCGGAAGAGTTTTAAGTTATAGATAAATTTACTCCGGGCAAAAAACCCGGAGTAAATTATTTTTCATTAACTTAGTGACTAGATTCTACTGTTAATATATTCAAAAGTTTTCTTAACCATGCTACCTCCAACAGAGCCGTTTTGTCTTGCGGAGGTGTCTGGACCTAGGTTAACATTAAGCTCGCTGGCAACACTTTGTTTGTTAACCGGCAGTTTATACTTAGCCATTCAATATCCCTCCTTTTTATTTATTATTTATCTATCTGTAGTATCTGCATACAGGAATAAAATACACAGGTAGTTTATTTTAGTTCAGTAAGTTTTTAACATTTAGCTTAAATATGACAATTAATAAAGAGGTTCAAAAGTGGATCAAATATATAAATATAAAAAATAAGCTCCGGGTATAAACCCGGAGTTTCTTTTGAGTTTCAATGGTCGGGGCGACAGGATTCGAACCTGCGGCCTCTTGGTCCCGAACCAAGCACGCTACCAAACTGCGCCACGCCCCGATGTCTCTTCTGAAGAACAAATAAAATCATAACAAATGGCATAACGCATGTCAAGGATAATATCCGGTCAATAAATGTTTTACATTACAAAATACGACAAAATAGGATATATAAGGAATGGCATGATGTATCACATATAAAGATATTTGACTAAACTTGCTACTGAATTATTCTGTGGAGGGAAAAATAGAATGGAAAATGGAAAAGTAAGAAAAATATCAGTATTTTATTAGCTTGTAATTATACTGAACCATATAATAAAGTATTATATGATGCGGGTGTAGAAGCCTCAGAACATAAGGGAGATTTATATTGTTTTAAATCAAAGGTAAATCACGGAAAAGACTGGGATATTAAAAGAGAAGATCCTTGGAAGAAAACTATTGGAACGACATACCCTGAAAGTCTTGACACTACAATACTCCTGAAATATTTTGATTCAGGTTACTTTAAACGCTGCCAAGATTAAAGACACCTTATAGTATTGGCTTACCGCTTTGCTTGGGGTGGTTTAAAAAAGATGACTGCTTATATATCCTACCTTTTCAAACCACCAACTATAGCGGTAAGCCAACGCTTTGAACGAATCTATTTTTCTTTTGCCTTCTCGACGGAGACGGTATCCCAAATTCGCAACCGGTTGCGAATTTGAGTTATTAATGCTTCAGCAAGTTCAAAACGTATACGTTTTGAACTTGCTGAAGCATTAAAGCAGGCAAGACATTGACAAGTATCAATGTCTTGGATAATATATAAGCATATTGATGTTTATCAATATATAAACATACAAATGAGGCGGTTGAATTGGAAAAAAATTATCAAGATTATGCTTTAGCGATGAAAGCGTTATCTGATGAAACAAGATTGAAAATATTTGACATGTTGGGCAATGGGGAACTATGTGCTTGTAAGATTCTCGAAGCGTTCAACATAACCCAATCCACGCTTTCTTATCACATGAAGATCTTATGTGAAAGCAGTCTGGTGAATGCCAGGCGGGACGGCATTTGGATGAGGTATTCTATCAATGAAAGTAACCTTGAAGTCATTGCCCGCTTTTTTAATAAGGTCACAAAAATTAAAAGTAACAAAAAGTAACAATTCGAATGAAACGAATAAACAGCAAGAAGGTGACTTAAATGGTATTTGAATGGCTAAACAACCAATTGCTCAGGATGGAATGGCTTTCGAATTTGGTAAAGCTTTTGGTTGAGAATGTATTTGGGCTTAGCATCCAGGATCGCTGGGGAGGCGGCCTCCATTTTTTTATCTATGACGTTCTTAAAATATTTATTTTGCTAGCCGTTTTGATCTTTCTCATTTCTTATATTCAAAGTTTTTTTCCGCCGGAAAGAACCAAAAAAATACTCGGCAGGTTTAACGGTATTTCAGGAAATATTTTAGGTGCTTTACTCGGCACGGTGACGCCTTTTTGCTCCTGTTCTTCCATTCCTCTTTTTATTGGCTTTACCAGCGCGGGGCTTCCCGTCGGTGTTACTTTCTCGTTCTTAATATCATCCCCCTTGGTGGATTTGGCTTCGGTGCTTTTGCTGGCAAGTATCTTTAATTGGACCATTGCCATTGCCTACGTTGTTGTTGGTTTGATTCTGGCAGTGATCGGCGGAACTGTGATTAGCAAAGCAAAGCTGGAAAAGTATGTAGAACCGTTTGTATTCAGCAATAAAATACCGGAAATAGAACCGGAGCGGTTAACAACTCGGGAAAGGCTGGATTTGGCTAAAGATCAGGTTCGTGATATTGTGAGAAGAGTGTGGGTATATATTCTAATCGGTGTCGGTATAGGTGCTGCGATTCACAACTTTATTCCTGAAAATATCATTTCCTTACTTCTGGGTCAGGATAAATGGTATTCGGTATTGTTGGCTACTTTTGTAGGGGTCCCGATGTATGCAGATATTTTTGGGACGCTGCCGATTGCGGAAGCGTTAGTGGCCAAGGGCGTTGGTCTGGGAACTGCTTTATCCTTCATGATGGCTGTAACTGCACTTTCTCTGCCGTCTTTGATCATGCTCAAGAAAGTCGTAAAAATGAAACTACTCGTCATATTTGCAGGGATTGTAACCATTGGTATTCTTATCATCGGCTATACATTTAATGCCTTAGGATATTTGCTCATGTAAGGGGTTATAATATTTAAATTTTCAAGTAAAAGGAGCGTATTAAATATGATGATTAAAATTTTAGGATCTGGCTGCAAAAATTGCGTTACCCTTGCTGAAAATACCAGAATTGCTTTGGAAGAAGTGGGCCTTGCTGCCGAAGTAATCAAAGTTACCGATATTCAAGACATCATGGCCTATGGTGTGATGTCCACACCAGCCCTGGTTATTGACGAAAAGGTGGTATCTTTTGGGAAAGTTCTAAAACCCAAGGAGATCGTAAAGATTTTAGAAACTGCGAGGTAGAAAAAAAGATGCTATCAATCTCATAAAATAGTTTCGTGTGATTAAAAGCGAGTACAACTCAAGAAGTACTCGCTTGTTTTTAGCGGAATAGCGTGGATAGTTTTATTTTTAGTCCGCCTTAGTAGGAAATATCAAGAAAATGTCGAATGAGATATTAATTGACTCATTAAATGATTATTGGGGAGTCACGCTATGGATAAATTAACAGTTGTTTTTGAATCAACGCTCAACGCAATCGAGAACGGTAAAGAAGAAATATTCAACATCTATGAGATGACCCGCAACGAAATACAGCGGTTAAAAAAAGAGCTGGAATTTATGCGCAGGGAAATCGAAGACACGATCAAAATGGTGGATACCCAGTTTATGAAAGAAAAACGCTTCCGTCGGAAGCTGATGGAAGTCAACAAGAACTTCGATAAGTTCAATGAGAAGCAGATGCTCGAAGCGTATTCGGAAACGAAGGATGCACAGGTAGAGCTGCAACTGCTCCAGGCGAAAGAGCTTCAGCTGCGTTCCCGCAGGGATGAAATCGAAAGAACGTTAAAAAATTTGGATATCACAGTGATTAAGGCTGAGGATCTGATGAGCCAGGTCAGTCTTGCCCTGCGGCTTTTAAAAGAAGGAATCAGTGAGATCAGTCAGTTCTATAGCAGTGACCAGAGAAAAGAAACCGCTTTTCAGATCATCAAGGCCCAGGAAGAAGAACGCCTGAGGGTCGCCCGTGAAGTCCACGACGGTCCCGCCCAGAGTCTGGCCAACATTGTTCTGCGTCTGGAAATAGCCGAGAAGCTTCTGGAACTTGATCACCGCCAGGTGAAAAAAGAATTAAAAGAACTGAATATGCTGGTCAGGGATAATCTGAAGGATATCCGCAGAATCATTTTCGGACTCAGGCCAATTCCTTTAAATGGGGCGGGAATTGTTGATACCATCAATCATTATATGAAAAATTTTGAAAAAACGTATGGGCTGACCTGTGAACTTATCGTGGAAGGACAAGAAAGGGAGCTTGATTCTTCCGTAGAAGTGGCCCTTTTCCGACTGGTTCAGGAAGGGATGACCAATGTGGCCAAACATGCGGAATCTCCGAAGTGCAGGGTTCATTTGAATTTTCAGGATGACAGGATTGTCGGTCAGATTATCGATGATGGTAAAGGATTTGATATCAGCAATGGCTTGGATAATTCCGGTGCCCATTTCGGCTTGATTGGAATTAATGAGCGAATTCAGGCTTACTCCGGACAATTATCGATTCAATCAGAACCGGGCAAGGGTACTGTTGTTATGTTTAACATTCCATATTCTGAATAAAGGAGGAAAGGATCAAAATGATAAGGGTTGTAATTGCCGATGATCACCCGCTTCTCAGGGAAGGATTACGAAGAATTCTGGAATTTGAAGAAGGCATTCAGGTTGTATCCGAAGTCGGAGATGGTCAAGGGGCAATTAATATGGCGAGGAAGACGCCGTTTGATGTTCTGCTGATGGATTTGAATATGCCTGGGGTAAATGGTCTTGAAGCCTGTAAAGTCATCAGAAGGGAATTCCCGAACATTGGGATTTTAATTCTTACTGTCGATGACTCGGATGAAAAGGTGTTCCAGGTATTACAGCTCGGGGTAGCTGGATACCTGCTGAAAGACGTCATTCCGAAAGCCCTGGTTGATTCCATCCGCAAAGTATATGCTGGAGAACCCATTTTGTCCCCGTCGGTAACCGGAAAACTGCTTGGCCAGCTTTCCAATCCGAACAGTCCAAAAGATCATTTCGGATTAAGCAACAGGGAAATGGAGATACTTACCTATGTGGTCAAAGGCTCGTCAAACAAAGATATTGGCTTAACGCTGTTTATAAGTGAAAAAACAGTCAAAAATCATCTTTCCAGTATTTTTAGAAAACTAGAGGTCGAAGATCGCACCCAGGCTGCTTTGAAAGCAGTGAAGACGAAACTTATTACACTGGAATAAATTTTTTGTGGCTTCACAAGGCTGCAGAAGGGAATACGAATGAAGCTTTGTTTTTATGGTGCCAGTCAGACTGTGACGGGGTCCTGTTATTTGCTGGAAACGACAGATACCAGAATCCTGATTGACTGTGGAATGTTTCAGGGTTCCAAGATCATGAAAGAACTGAATTATGGCGCGTTTCCGTTTGATCCCAACCTTCTTGACGCTGTGATTTTAACGCACGCCCATATTGACCATTCCGGGCTTATTCCGAAGCTCATCAAAAAAGGTTTCAGCGGGCCGATCTATGCGACGACGGAAACCATAGAATTATGTTCTGTGATGCTGCCGGACAGCGGGCACATCCAGGAAATGGAGGTCACCAGAAAAAACCGCAAGCACAGCAGGATGGATGTTTCATTAATCGAACCGATTTACACGGCTGAAGATGCGGTGAATGCTCAAAAGTACTTTGTCGAGGCGGCCTATAATCAAAAGACCCAGATCTCGCAATCGCTGTCCTTTCAGTTTGTCGATGCCGGGCATATCTTGGGCTCGGCCCATGTCATTTTCAGCGTCAAAGAAAACAACACGACGAAAACCATTGCATTTTCCGGAGATATCGGGACTTCCGGTCAGCCTTATGTCGAAGATCCCGAAGGGATTAAAGAAGCGTGTATGCTTAAGGATCCTGATGGTATACGAGATGCCTGTATGATTGTGATGGAAACAACCTACGGCAACCGGATTCATCCGGATAAAACCAATCGAATGGAGAACCTGGCCAGGGTCATTAATAATGCCCACCAAAAAGGCGGCAATATTATTATTCCGGCTTTTGCCATAAATCGGACACAGGACCTTTTGTACTACCTGCGCAAACTTCAAGATGACAAAAAAATTCCGGTAATGCCGATTTACATCGATAGTCCGCTGGCTGTTGCAGCGACGAGAATATTTGGGCGGAATACCCGGAATTTTGATCAGGAAACCAAGCAGCTGCTGGAGGCGGGCCAAAGCCCGTTTGCCATGCCGAATCTTCATTTGAGTGAAACCGCGGAGGATTCGATCCGGCTGAATGCGATACAGGGCGGCGCGATTATCATTTCGGCTAGCGGGATGGCTGATGCCGGGAGAATCAAGCATCATTTGAAACATAATCTGTGGCGGTACGATGCCACAGTCATCTTTGTCGGTTATCAGGCCCAAGGGACACTTGGCCGGTTTTTAACTGACGGTGCCAAAGAAGTGACTATCCATGGAGAGAAAGTCGCGGTCAACGCCGAAATCGTTGCGTTCCAAGGTTTTTCAGCGCATGCGGACCAGAATGAATTGCTGGCGTGGCTTAAAGCCGCCGGCGGCAACGCAGATCATCTCATCCTGGTCCATGGCGAAGATGATGCGATTCAGGCGTTTTCATCTCTGGTCCAGCAAAAATTCGGGATTGTGCCAATCATTCCAGAACTGGGTGAATGCCTGGAGATAGCGGACGGCGAAATCAAGCGTCTGAAACCTTCCAAGCCCTGGCTAAAGGAAATTGAAGATAGGATGGGTTATCCTGCACCTCAGGAATGGCAGTCACACCCGTCCAAATCTGTTAAGCAAAGATCTTCAGAAGAAGGACCAGGGGGAAGAACCTTCAAACGCCGGAGAAAAGTTCTGCTTTCCGAAGCAAACAGGGCCTATACTAAACTCCGCAAAGACCTGAAATTATTCATTGATAGGAGCAATGAGCGCAAGGACTATGAAAACCTGATTGATACCTTTGAGAGCATTTCCAATCTTTTAAAAACAAGAATGAAACGGTAAAACGAATCAGATCCAGGCATACTCCGAGGTCTGACGCTTAATCCCTGACAGAAAACGCATGATCTCTTCGCGCCGTTTTACAGCGATTCTCCTGCCGGTCTTGGAGTACACTTTTTTGGGCAGTGCTTCAGCAAAGGTCTGCGCTCGCATTAAAGCCTCATCGGGACTCGGGATCAGCTCGTCCTGTCCGACAAGGCTCAGCAGTTTCATTAATCCGATGTTTCCGAGATTATCAAGGATATTGGCGTCCCTTAAATAAATAGCCTCGTCACTGTTGCCCGGCTCGGAATAATACATGTGGCATTCAATGGCGTCCAGAATTTTTGCCAGTTTTTCCTGCTCAAAGTGATAGCTCTTCAACAGGTTCATCGCGACACCTTTTGATCTGAGGGTATGATCGACGTTGGGAAGCGCGTACATCGGGTACTTTCCGGTATCGTGAAGCATGGCAGAAATATAAAGTACTTCATCATTCAGGTTGAGATGCTGAGATAATTCTTTGGATAAATGATAGACCCGCTGACAGTGTTTCCAGCCAAGAGCCGGATGAGCACCGGATTGGTTGATAATTTGAAATAGTTCTTTGGAGATATCCATATCCTGCACCACCTTTCTGTTAAGTATTACGGCAAAAAAACGCAAAAGTCCTTCCAATACATAGAAAAAATGTCGTCATAAAAATTGTTTTTCCTCCTAAAATCTTTAGGATTTTAGGACAGTAATAGTGTAATATATAGAATAGTAGCAATAATGCCAATAATTTTTTTTTCTAACATCAATGAATGGTATGAGGTGGTAGCAATGTCAAAAAACAAGGTATACGGGGGCTTTTGTCAAGCTCTTTTATTTTCCGGTTCCGTTTCGATTCCCAATCTTATTCTTGATCATTATACGGAACTTGGAATCGGTCATAAGGAAATGATGCTGATGATTCATATGATGACTGAGACAAGTACGAACAGTGATCGTATTGAGGAACAGATCACCAAGAAAATGGGACTCTCGGTTGAAGAATACAAAATCATGATCCAGAATCTCCAGACCAGAGGACTGCTTTCTGTCAATAGCCGCAAAGCGAAAAACGGCACGAATCGTGAATATGATTTCAGTGGGCTGATCGATCAGTTATTGGAATTATGGGGAATCAATGAGTTTAAGCAGATGTCCTCAGGCAGTGAACGTAATGGCAAAATGAATATAGAGAATATGCCGGACCTTTCTCAGGCTAAGCTGACTTCGCTGTTTGAACAGGAATTAGGCAGGCCGTTAACCGGTCTGGAGTGTGAACATATTGAAAAATGGCTGATGGCCTCGTATTCCGAAGAACTGATTATTGAGGCTTTACGAAGAGGCGTTGGCGCCGGGATTCGGAGTTTCCGCTATCTCGATTCTATTTTAAGAGAGTGGGAGAAGAAGGGGATCAAAACGCGTCTGGAAGTTGAGGCTGAGGACCAAAATTTCCAGTCCAGACAAAATAAAAAAAATGACAAACCGTTGAAAGGCTCACCAAAAATCAAAAGCAAATATGATAATATTTATCTCTAATATCTTGTATTATAGATAAATAGGTATAATAACATTCAGACATTAGTATCTCGGGCTAGTCTGAGTGCCACAATACCGCTTTCGGCCGTTGCGTCCTCCGTGACGCAAAAGGCCGCGCTACGCACTCCATGCTCCGCTTGACGCTGGAACTGTGGCACGCAGACTAATAACAGGCATGTTAGGGCTTGGCTGCGATCCCCAGACTGATTATCGGGTTAGACAAGCAGGTCTGATCGTCGGAATGTATCTCATTATTTGTGGAGTTATTTTAAGAACATTTTCTCGCATGTTAAAATGGTATTTGAAATATAGGTAGATAGACATCATTGAAGGGTAACGAAATTGTTGTCAGAGGAGGGATTTCATCTGGAAAGAACAGATCGTATCATTGGAAGAGTGCTGCCGAATCAGGGAAACACGAACATGGAAGATCGGATTGCAACGGATTCGGATAAAACAAATCGGAATGAATCGGAGATAAAGATTCAGCCGACTGTTCAGCACGAAACAAATATTGAAGCCGGTGCTGTCTGCCCGCTCTGCGGAGACAGGGGAATCGTCCTGAATGGAGATACGGCGGTACCCTGTTCGTGTATGGAGAAAAAGAGGATTGTAAACAGCTTTAAATATGCACGTCTGTCCAGGGAACTAATGAACTGCCGTTTTGAAAAATTCAGCCTCGAATACTATCGGAACACCCAGCAGGATCAGGAAGATTACCTGAATGCCCAAAAAGCACTGAAAGCCGCCAGGGAGTTTGTCAAAAATGTCCGGACAAATCCCCATGAAGTCGGGCTGCTCTTCACGGGCTCCGTCGGAAGCGGCAAAACGTTTCTGGCAGCTTCCATCGCGAATGAAATTCTGGAAAATAATCACAAGCTGCTCTTTTTGATTGTCCCGGACCTTTTGGATGAACTGCGCGCTACATTCAGTAATAAAAGTGAAAATACGGAATACGACTTGCTGGATATTGCCAGAACCGTACCGATTTTGATTCTCGATGACCTGGGTGCGCATAATTATACCGAATGGTCCCGCAACCGGATCTACTCCATCTTGAATTACCGGATGAACGAGCAGCTGCCGACTGTCATTACGACCAATCTTGATTTTGATGAGATCGATCATTATCTGGGAGAACGAACCTGCTCCCGGCTTCTTCAGATGTGCAGGATTTTCCGCTTGTCTGCACCGCAGGACATCCGGATGCAGAATTATTTAAAACGGGAAGGATTAAAAAAGGATAAAAAATAAGCGTCCAATCAGAAAAAACGCTAAGATATTTTCCTAAGCTGTCTGCTTAAGGCGAATTTCCTCAAATCATAAGGATTTTTTGGGTATAAACCTATGCATGTCCATGAAAAGCATGCATAGGTTTTCTATTAGAAATGGTTTTATGGAGGTGCAGACACTTGGCTAAATTCTTTATTATTAAGAGAAAGTATTTGTTTGTCGGAGGACTGGTCATATTGGTTGCTCTTATTGGCCTTATGGGCAGCTTGATCGGAAATACGGAGATCGTTTCCACTCCGGAACAAACAGAACCTGAGATTAAAATTGTAAGTATTGATTTTGATCCTCAAATTGTCATCCGGGACATCACTTACGGAGAGGAAATGTTTAAGGGAGTCCAGATACTACCGGCAAGTCATTTTAAAGTCTCTGCGATCATTCAAAACATGACCGAAAACACGATGACCAATGTGCCGGTTGTCCTGACCATTCAGTCCCTGGAAGATAAAAATAAGCAGGTCAGCAAGGAAGGGATTATACCGACACTGGAACCCGGAGCAACAGCTAAAATTGCCTTTGAAAATATTGAAGCCTTAGGTGATGCAACCGGCAAGAGTGCGACGGCAGGCCAGCATGAGATGGTACTGGCAATCAAAGCCAATCTCGAAGGCGGTGCGTCTCAAAATACGGAAGCCAGGGTGGTCTTCAATGTTGATTCGTCGATAAAGTCCTGACTTTATCGAACCATGTAACCGTAGTAAAACGGAGTGTAAGGAAAAATCATTGCTTAGAACCTTATAAATATAGTATCATTAAGTGTCTGGTACCTTTTAATCAAAAAATTCTTGGTACGAAAGCACTTATTTTTTTGCTTGACCAAATAGTATAATAGAACTGTTGATCGATTTCTTGATGGAGTAAAGGGACTAAATGAAAAGAGCCATACTGATTAGCCAGGAAAAACAAATCAATGAATTGAATGCCGTCCTGCCTTTGGCTAATTATCAGGCGATCGCGAGGACTGACAGTGGTATAGAGGCTCTGCGCATGGCGCAGCGGGTTGAGCCTGACCTGATCATCTGCGGAGGGGATATCCAGGGGATTTCCCCGCTTGATCTCGTTCAGAATCTCGTTCATGCCAATATTTGTCCGGTTATTTTCGTGCTTGATCAAAAGGATTATGTGAACCTGGATTTTGCGCTGAAAACCAATGTCCACCATATCATGACGGCTCCGCTCAGAGCGATAGATGTCGTCTCCGGGATTGCCCAGGCTGAACACCGGTTTAACAGAGAAATAGAACAGCGCAAAGAAATGAATAAATTAAATGATGAGCTTAAAACAAGAAAACTGGTGTATCAGGCGATTTTAATCCTGATTGCAGGCGGGATGGATGAAGAAACAGCCTATGCCTCGATTCGAACAGAAGCGATGACCTCAAGAAAAACAATTCGGGCAATCGCTGCCGATGTCGTAAAAGGAACGTGGAGACCTTGATAACAAAAAAACAATTTTTGATCCGGTTCATCGTTGGGAATATGCTGTTGTTCATCCTCTTAGGGCCTTTCATTGTCTTTTATGGTCCTTTTCATTCGTTGACGTATGTTACGGTCGGAACGATTCTGACGTCCCGCCATCCTCAGGTAGCGGATTTTTTTTTATCGGATGAAAAAATTGCTGAAATTACCCAGAAATACGGAAATACGTCAGTTACCGTGGAACCTGTTATTCAGCATATTGACCATAAGATTGACGATGAAGAAAACGGGATCAGGATAGAAAATATTGAAGGCAAATATTTTAAAGGCATCGTCATGCTCGTGCGTGACCCTCTTCAGATCGAAGTTGCCGTTACCAAAGAGATTGGCATAGCCGGACAGCGCTTATCAGAACTGGTCACTGCGGAGGGCGCAATAGCCGGTATGAATGCCGGCGGCTTTTATGATCCGAATTCGCAGGGGAACGGCGCTTATCCGGATGGGATCACCGTCAGGGACGGGCAGCTCATTCATGAAAATTTGAACGCGGCTAAAGGTGCGAATCTGATCGGTTTTAACAAGGAAGGAAAACTGATACTCCGGACAGTCTCTGCCCAGGAACTTTCCTCGGGGATTATCGGGGATCTTGGGATTCGGCATGCGGTCAGCTTCGAGCCAAACCTTATCCTGAACGGAGAACCACAGATTAAAGGCGACGGCGGCTGGGGACTCGCTCCCAGGACGGGAATCGGGCAAAAAGCCGACGGTACGGTTATTTTCGTTGTGATAGACGGCAGACAGCCTGACTGGAGTATGGGAGCCACGCTGCGGGATCTGATGAATATATTTATTGAATATGGAGCCGAAAATGCAGCGAATCTTGACGGCGGTTCTTCAACGGAATTGTTCTATCAAGGTCAGATTGTCAATAAACTCTGGAACATCTACGGCGAACGCTATATGCCTACAGCTTTTGTGGTGATGCCGGGAAAGAAACCTAGAGGGGTGGGGCAAAATTGAAAAGACGATGGATCATCTGGCTGTTATTACCTTCCCTGGTATTACAGCTTGCTGTTTATGCGCTGCTGAACTGGCAAGCAAAACAGCTATTAAACCCTTCTTTGCATATTAATCAGGCGTATGTTCTGAAAACGGATCTTAGTCAGGCGTATGGCTTTGCGTTGTCTTACAATAAAAAGTTATTGGCCTATCAAGCGGGACGTTATCTTGAAGTCATTGATTTGACGACGAACACGAAGATCTTCTCAAAGTGCCCGGAAGAGGACGCAGCAAAGATCGCCGGCTTCGCTTGGCTTCCGGACCGGAACGGTATGGTCTATCTGATCAGGGAGCAGAACAAGAACGCCGTAACAAGCTTATATTCAGTGGATTTCAGCACAGGCTCTTCTAAATTGAACAGCTTTGAACCGATGCTGGACAGGGAATTAAGCCTTGCGGTCAATCAGGTGCTGCAAATTGAAATGTCGACCTATACAAACAAGCTATTTATCTTGTTTAAGGATGACAATCAGACCCATCAGCTGATTACAATGGATATTATGAAGACCTTGAACAGGGTGAATCAGCAGGGAGAAGAAATCCTTAACATTGCGGTTTCCAATAAATTCGGCAGCATCTATGCAGAGAGCAGAATGGGGACGGACAAGGCAATTGATGTTTATCAGGCCGGCAGTAAGAACCCTATTTCTGTTGACCCTGAAGATACGCTGCTTGGCTGTCGTGACGACAAAATCTATGTTGGTAAAGTCAGCGGGAACATCCTTCAGGAGGTGACCGTTTATCAAGTACAGCCATCCGGCCCGGCGATGACGGAAGCCGTGGTCTGGCAAGGGGAGATTCCGTATGCGGAGACAGAAACAAAAATCAGCAATACGAATCAGGTTATAATCAAAAGCAAGGGACGCCTGGACGTCATTTCCGCTAACGGTAAACATCAATGGCTGAGATTACCGGATGTGTCCGCTACAGAATCCAATGCGGTCATCATCTTAGCTCCAACGGGTGATTTGTACCTGGAGCTTTTGCCGGGAAACGAGAAGTCTGTTTATTACTGGAGGGAAGTATAGTCCATGCCGATTTTTAAAGTTAACGAGGTACTAGTCCAATGATGGAGAATATGCCTGAAAAGGTCTTAAATGAATATAACCGGGCCCGCTTAAATGAAGAAGCCGTCAATATAGAAAAAGTATATTTTTATAAAACAGACAAACGCGTCAATCCACGGCAGGAAGAGCCGTTCCTGTTAACGCGCGGGGAACTTCCGGTGCTGGTGTCCGCGCCGCATGCGGTCAGGCATTACAGGCAGAAAAAGATCCTGATGTCGGATCAGTTCACCGGCTCGGTTGTCTTCCTGTTAAACAAATTGACGGGATGCCATGCCATAGCAGCGACAAAGCTCTACGGCGGAGACCCGAATGCCGACGATCCCTGCATGTATAAAGACCGGATCGCCAGTTTCTGCCGTGAAAAGAAAGTAAAGGTCGTTCTGGACATTCATGGGGCTGCCCGGGAGAGAGATTTCGATGTGGACCTGGGCACAAATCAAAAGAAGAACCTGCTTGGCAAGGCGAACATTTTGGAAATCCTGGAACAAAACTTCCGGGATTTCGGCTTAGCCAGAGTTTCGACGGACTTTTTTGCCGCTTCCGGCGCGAATACCGTCTCCCATTTTGTCT
Organism: Dehalobacter sp.; assembly: GCA_023667845.1. Lineage (NCBI taxonomy): Bacteria > Bacillati > Bacillota > Clostridia > Eubacteriales > Desulfitobacteriaceae > Dehalobacter > Dehalobacter sp. Next base: position 29,710 of record JAMPIU010000018.1, read on the forward strand.
CACAAGAACTGGGAATTCCGGCAGTACAGATAGAGATCAACAAACATTACCGGGTTCCAGCTCAGAATGCCTCAGGGTTTCACCGTCTAATGGGTGCCCTGGCGGAAAGTGTAAAACGACTGGCCTGAACGCGGCGAATGCGTACTTAAAATTTTCTGATCAGGAAATTAATAGCCAGGCACGATCCGTGAATTAATGAGATAGAATAAACCAACAATTGATGTTGGGGAGGTATCTTATATGGTTCCGGGCACAAGCTCATTAACTCAGGATTTAGTCAGGGCTATCAACGGAGAGTATAGCGCGATCGCCTGTTACGCCAAGCTGGCTGAAAAAGCGCCGAATCAGGAAATAAGAAAACAAATCCTGGAGATCCGCCAGGACGAGGTGCGGCATTATCACATATTTTCGCAGATATTTACTGAAATCACAGGGACAAAACCAAACCCTCAGATGACTGAAGAATGTCCTGCCGCTTACAGGGCGGCTCTAAAGTCTGCCTTTCAGGATGAGCAGCATACGGTTGATTTCTATCATAATGTGGCTGAAAAGACACAGGATCCTTTTATCAGGGAACAATTCAAAAGAGCAGCCGCCGATGAGCAAAACCATGCAGTCTGGTTCTTGTGGTTTTTAAAAGTCTAAAGAAAGCTCACAGCCCCATATGCCGCAGATCGTAGCCGGTGGGGCTTTGATAAATCCGCAGCTCAAACTCCGGAACAATGGCCAGGATATGGTCAAAAATATCGGCCTGGACGGTTTCATAGCTTTCCCAGGATGTATCCTTGGTAAACGCATAGATTTCGATCGGAATCCCGTACTCGGTCACCGGAAGCTGACGTGCCATCCTGGTCATTTCCGGGTGGATCTCCGGGTGGTTTTCAAGATAGGTCTGAAGGTAGGCCCGAAACGTACCAATGTTCGTAAGTCTTCTGCCGTTTACGAGCTGAGCAGGATCAATGTTATGTTCCAGGTTGTATTTCTCAAGCTCCCGTTTTTTATTCTCGATATACTCAGAAAGATATCGGAATTCCTTGAACTTCGCCAGCATATCATCGGTGCAGAAACGGATGCTGGAACTGTCAATAAAAATAGATCTCTTAATTCTTCTGCCGCCAGATTCCTGCATACCGCGCCAGTTTTTAAAGGAATCGGAGATCAGGGCATACGACGGAATTGTTGTAATCGTATTATCAAAGTTTCTGACTTTGACGGTGTTCAGGGAAATGTCCGTAACGTCTCCGTCAGCGCCGTACTTGGGCATTTCTATCCAGTCACCGATCCTGAGCATATCATTGGAAGACAGCTGAATCCCCGCTACCAGACCTAGAAGAGAATCCTTGAAGATCAAGAGGATGATTGCCGTTACTGCTCCAATTCCGCTTAGCAGAAGGAGAGGGGAACGGTCAATCATCGTAGCAATCATCCAGATGCCGCCGATGAGCCAGACGACTATTTTCAGGGCCTGGACGATGCTGCGGATTGGTTTGAACCGGGAAGCTTCAAAAGTCCGATAAATATCGTCAATCGCGTCAAGCAAAGCGAGCATGGCCAATGTGCCGGCCACAATGATGTAAATAATCGCTATTTTTTGAATGAAGCCGGAATATTCCGGGAACAGTCCGGCTACGGCGTAGATTACAATTGCCGGGATCATATGCGCCAGGCGTCTGAAGACTTTCCTGCCAAGAAGCTTATCATCCCAGAGGATTTTGTTGCGATGGATGTAGAAAGCAAGGATTCGCAGGAATACTTGCTTTGTAACGATGAAGGCCAAAATACTGACCAGCAGAACCATAACCACCGCTGCGGCATTCGCGATCAGGACTGCAGCCGTTTCTTCAATTCCTTTGTAAATCAGCCATTGGTCCAGATTGAATATCATACGCACTACCTTCTGCTTAGAATTATTGGACAGCGTTCACGGTAGCCTCAGCAGCAGTGCCTTTAACAGAACTGGCGGAGGCATTCTCAGCTTTATTATTCGTGGAAACGTCCTGACCGGTACCCAGCCCGCTGTCCGGAGTGAGGTCTTCGTTATTGATGGCTGTGACCTGATTTTCCAAGGCTTCGAGCATTTCACGGATTTGTTTGATTTGTTCCAGAACACTCTTCAGTTCTGTTTTCGTGGTATCAGTTCCGTCCACTGCGCCGGATTCCTCAAGCGGTTTCTCTTGCAGCGTATTCAAAGACGGTACAGAACGACCGAAGATTCCTTTCAATCCTTCTTCCAACGTATCGGCCATGACAATTTTATCTTCATAGACGACCACAATGCGCTTCATTTCGGGAATACTGCCGCTGGTCGTAGACTGCAGATAAATGGGCTCCACAAACAAGATATTTCCGCCAATCGGCAATACCAGCAGATTTCCTCTGAGAACGCTCGATCCTTTTTGGTCCCATAACGCAAACTGCTGGGAAATTTCGGGATCCTGATCGATTCTGGACTCAACTTGGAACGGACCGTCGATCTCTATATTTTTGGGCATCTTATATAAGACAAGTTTTCCGTAATTCTCGCCATCCATTCTGGCTCCCAGCCAGGACACAAGATTATTTCTGCTGTTCGACGCGCTGGAGGCCGGGGTAAAAGGCTGCATCAGCACGAATTCTTCCTTTGTTTCCCCGGGAAGTTTCATGATCACGTAATACGGTTCCACATTTTGTTCTGCTGAACCGTAGATTTCCTTCGCTACATTCCAGGCATCTTCTTTATTATAGAAGACTTTGGTATTGGTCATATGAAACGTATTCAGCATGTCGCACTGGATTTTGAACATCGTTTCCGGATAGCGCAGGTGAGATTTTAAGGAATAGGGCATTTCCGAGTTACTTTTAAATACACCCGGGAAAATCTTTTGATAAGTCTTAAGAATAGGATCTTCTTCGTCAATCGCGTAGAAATCAACAGTACCGTCATAAGCATCGATAACGACTTTAACGGAATTGCGGATATAGTTAAAACCTTGGGTGGAGTTTTTACTGGAGTAAGGAATTTTATCCGTTGTCGTATAGGCGTCAATAATCCATTTAATCCTGCCGTTGTCAATCACAGTATAAGGGTCATCGTCATACGTCAGAAACGGCGCCAGTTTCTTGACCCGGTCCAAAATATTCCGGTTCAGAAGAAGCTTGCTTTCCGAAGTTACTTCTCCGGCCAGATAAAAACGCGGGGTCATCTGATGAAGAGACAGCATCAGTTTGTTAAAAGCAGTAAACGGGATACCCGTCTTGCCGGCATAGTTGTTCATCGCGTAATCATTGCCAAGGGGATAATCAAATTCTTTGGATTTGGTGTCGGCAACGACCCAGTCATTCGTCAGTTCGCCAAAGTAGATCCGTGGTTCGGTAATCTTCAGTTCCGCATAGTCTGTTTGTGGCGGCACATTGCTTACCGCAAAAGCAGGAAGCCCTTTGGTAGTGACGGCATTGGCGAACGAAGCGGTTAAGCCGAAACCATGCGTGTATTTAAACCGGGTATTAATAAAGGTCAAAGCTTTCGGATCAAGGTCCTGAAGCGAGATTTCCCTCGCTGAGAGCATAACCTGGCGATACGTACCACCAATATTGTACCGGTCAACATCAATATCATTAAATTTATAGTATTGGCGAATTCCCTGTTTTTGGTTGTAAATCTGCTGCATTGGACGGGGATCGTTCAGGCGGACGTTATTCAGGGTCTCAACCTCATCTTTTAAGTCTTGCGCAGTAACCGTCTCAACCCCGGTGTAGTCCTGTTCCGCGATTTTATCCAGACCGTAGGCATAGCGGGTCATTTGGATCTCGCTGGCAATATACGGCGTTTCTTTTTCCAGCTCGTTCGGAACGACAACCATGGACTGGAGCATTGTCGGGAAGATTCCCGAAGTGAAAAGTGAAAAGACAATCAGAAACATGATCGGCATGGTCAGCAAACGGGAATCTTTCAGAAAAAACGCGATAAGGGAAAACAGGAAACAGACCAGGCTCACAACGACCAGGATCTTAAAAACCGGAAGCGAGGCATAGACGTCACTGTATCCAGCACCGATGACGTGGCCTCTATGCGAGTAAACGAGTTCATAGGTGCTGATATAGTAGCCAAAGCCTTTCAGCGCAAAAAGAATGGTTAAAAGAACCCCAAGGTGTCTTCTGGCCGTAGGACTGATGACGACAGCATCTTTCTTCCAGATCCGGATGGAATGGAAGCGAACGACCCCCGTCATAATATAAAAAAGTGCGGTAAACAGGGTTAAAATAAGGATTGGAGAGAAAAATGCGTTATAAACGGTCTCAAAGAAAGGAAGCTTAAACACAAAGAAACCAAGATCCTGATTAAACAGCGGGTCGGAATAATTAAAGGAAGAGGCATTCACAAAGGACAGAAAATCAAGCCAGCCGGTAAAACCGACGATGAAGCTTACAATAATACTGATCACGGCAGATAAGACAAGCAAGGAAATGGTAACCCTGCGCGGACTGACAGCAGGCGGAAGGTTGACTTCTTCGACCAGTCTGATCCTTTTGCGGAATCTTTCATTGTAAAACGTTGTAAACGCATGTCTTCCCGACATCAGTGTTGCGAAAATCACTAAAAACAACATTGTTCCGTTAATGGCCTGAATAAGTACTTTGCTGAAGAACGGTGTCCAGAAAAGACTTGCGTACCCTAAGTCGGTAAACCACAGCCAGTCTTCGTAGAATCCGCTCAAGGCCGAAAGCACAGCAATAATAATGATGAGTAAAACGAGTACCTTGAGACCAGGTTTTAAAATAGATTTCCCGCGCATATTTCCCTCCTGAGTTAAATTGTTCAAATCACAGAAATGTATGTAAACATCTGTATATTTATTTTTTATTGTTGGCAATATATTCATAGTTTATCATAAAATTCACCTTATTGGCTTCCTGAAAATAAATTTCTGAGCTATACTTTTAATAAACATAAAAATTAAGCTGAGAATAAAACAAAAGGTTGGTGCAGCAATGTATGATCTGATTATTATCGGAGGCGGCCCTGCAGGGCTTACAGCAGCCATTTATGCGGCAAGGGGCGGATTAAAAACAGCAGTTGTCGAATCCATGATGCCGGGCGGGCAGGCAGCGGCGACGGAAAAAATTGAAAATTATCCGGGATTTCCGGAAGGGATTACCGGCTTCGATTTAATGAATGCTTTTTATAAACAAGCCATGAATCAGGGCGCCGAATTCATTTTCGAACCGGTCCTGCATCTGGATCTTCAGAAAGAAATGAAGACGGTTGTGACCGGACAGCAAACCCTCGAAGCGAAAGCGATGATCATTGCTGCCGGATCCAAGCCGCGTTTTTTGGGCGTAGCGGGAGAAGATACCTTTCACGGACGCGGCGTATCGTATTGTGCCACTTGTGATGGGGCGTTTTATAAAGGAAAGAAAGTTGCTGTCATCGGCGGCGGAAACGCCGCGCTTGAGGAAGGTGTCTACCTGACGAAGTTTGCATCTGAAGTCTATATCGTTCACCGCCGAAAAGAATTCAGAGCTTCGCAGATAGCAGCCCAAAGGGCGAAAGAAAACCCGAAAGTTAAGTTTGTTCTGGACAGTGTTGTTCAGGAGATCGCCGGTAATGATAAAGTACAAAAAATAATTCTTAAGAATGCCGGTTCTGGGGCTGTGGAAGAAATCGAGGTTGACGGTGTCTTTATTTATATCGGCACCGAACCAAATACCAAGTTTACGTCAGAATACTTCGAAGTCGATCAATATGGGTATATTATCACAGATGCTTTGCTGAAAACAAATATTAATGGGGTCTATGCGGCCGGAGATATCCGTAATACCCCTTTGAGACAGGTTGCAACCGCAGTCGGGGATGGAGCGCTTGCGGCAGTTCAGGTTGAAAAGTATCTGACGAAAATGGAATAGAAACACGTAAAAATAATCAGACAATTATTACCATGTACAGACACTTTAGCAGTGTTTCTCCATATCCTATAACAAAAAGGAGGTATGGAGATGTACTTCGGAAGAAAATCCGGCTATATGAATCAGCCGCCGGCTGTAAATATGATGAATCAGCCTGATATGACCGGTATGATGAATCAGCCTGAGATGACTGGTATGATGAACCAGCAGGATATGATGGGCATGATGAACCCGGAAATGATGTCTCAGTATGAACAGATGGGTCCTGAAGGCATGTATGCGGAGCAGACGCAGTCAGGGTATACCTGCGATCCATGCGGCTGTACACCTTATTATGAACACATGGAGGTTCATAAGCCGCTGCCGGAAGTTTATGTCGTTCAAAAAGGGGATACCGTTTACAAAATTGCGCAGAGATATGGACTGGATTGGCGTGAACTTGCTGGGTATAACCATCTAGGCAATCCCGATCTTATCTATCCCGGTGAAAGACTTTTTATTCCTCCCAGATATTAAGTGAATCATGTTCCCGCGTCAGGTGCGGAGGACAAAACCGGCAGCCGGATACACATTCAGGGTTCTTAAGGTGCACACATTCCGGCTGCCGTCTTTCTCATAAATTTTCAAGCGAATGCCGATAAATATGGGCATTTTTAATCATTATGATGAATTGGTGGATGGAATGAATACGACATATAAGGAAGAATTCAAAGTTTTTTATGTAACCTATTTGCTTGTCCTGATCAATGTGGTTGTTTTTCTTGTCATGGAGCTGGCTGGGGGGACGCAAAACCCATATGTCCTGATCTTTTTCGGGGCTAAAATGAATACATTGATCGATGCAGGGCAATACTGGCGTCTTTTGACCAGTATGTTCATACATATCGGTTTTACCCACCTTCTGTTCAACGTGTACGCACTGATTGTTTTGGGAAAATTAGCCGAGAGATTGTTTGGCCATGGCCGCTTTTTGCTGATTTACCTGTTCAGCGGTCTGGCCGGGTCACTTATCAGTTATCTCTGGGGACCCGAATTGTCGGCAGGTGCCTCCGGAGCGATATTCGGCCTGCTGGGGGCAATTATTATTTATGGCTGCAGAAAACCAGCATTTTGGAGAACAGGTCTGATTACCAATCTTGCAATCGTGCTCGGTATTAACTTGGTCTTTGGTGTTGTTTTTTCAGGTATTGATAATTTCGCTCATTTAGGCGGACTTTTTGGCGGCGCTGTCAGCAGTGCGCTTCTCCTTTTCTTGCAGCGTCAAAGACAAAATTTACATTGAATGCTTTCGTTTAATTGGGGGAGAATAGATTCAAGCTCACAGATCTTAGCAAGGTGGTTTTTATTTAATTGCCATCGATAGTTAAGATTATGTGAGCTTTTGATGTTTTGGATCTTATCAACTTGAAAACATATGGTAAAATAGAAGCAGAGCATCATGACAGGAAAGGAACAACACCGTGAAAAAAACGAAGCAGTATTTTTACCGGGAGTGGGTTATCTATGGCCTGCTCATCGGTTTGAGCGTCTTAATATTAGGAAGACTGTTTTACCTCCAGGTTATCAATTCCGCAGAGTTAAAGGCCAGAGGTGCAGATTTCCAGGCGATAAGACAGACCATGCTTTATGAGCGGGGAACCATTATGGATGCACAGGGCAATGTGCTGGCGAAAAGTGTACCGGTGAAGGATGTCTATGCCGATCCGAGAATGCTGGATACATCCATTGCCAAGGATAAAACGCTGACAAGCGAGCAAATATTACAAAAAAAAGAGAAAATTGCTGAAAATATTGCGGCCATTTTGGGGGAAGATAAAAATGATATTCTTACCCTGCTGCGAAAAGACTTGGCATGGGTCAGCCTGAAACGGCAGGTAGATATCAGTACGGTGGAAAAAATTAAAGAACTTGATATTCAAGGGATCGGCTTCAGTGATAATTATAAAAGAAGCTATCCGGCAGGGGAGATGGGAGCGGCTATACTTGGTATCGTCAATATGGCTGGAGACGGGGTTGAAGGTCTGGAGTATTCCTACAACGCCGAGCTTAAAGGGGAAGCAAATTTAGAGAATCCGGTAGAAACGGATCAAAACAATGAGATTCAGGATAATGTACAGTCAGGGGACAATTTAACCCTGACCCTCGATTCCACCATTCAGCATCTCATTGAACACGAACTGGATGATATTGTCGCAGAAACCAAGCCACAGAGAGCCGTTATCCTGGCCATGGATCCCAAGACCGGCAAAATACTCGGTATGGGCTCCAGACCGTCCTATGATCCGAGCAACTATGCCTCCACCAAACCGGATCAAAGGAAAAACCTGGCCATCAGCATGATTTATGAACCCGGGTCTACGTTTAAAATCATCACCGGATCGGCAGCACTCGAAGAAAATGCCATTAATACGATCCAGCTCTTCAAAGATCCGGGCTATTGGGTTGTCGGGGGCCGCAGGATCACAAACTGGGATTCCGACAGAAAGGCGCATGGCAACATTACTTTCGTCGATGGCATGAAGCTGTCTTCCAACGTTGTACTTGCCCAGGTCGGACAAAAACTAGGCAGAGACCTATTCTATACATACTTAAAGTCTTTTGGCTTCGGAAGTCTGACAGATATTGATATTTCCGGTGAAGAAAGGGGCCTATTGATTGACAAGAGCAGGGTCAAAAGCCTTGAACTGGCGACCATGTCGTTCGGTCAGGCCAACCTTGTCACCCCGATCCAGCTCTTAACGGCGATCTGTGCGGTGGCCAACGGAGGCCAGCTCATGCAGCCGTATATTGTAGAAAACATTAAGAATAAGGATGGGGAGATCGTCAGTAAAACCCAGCCGAAGGTTGTCCGTCAGGTTATTTCCGAGACAACCAGCAAGACCATGAGCGATATCCTCGTGAGTGTCGTCGACAGCGGTACAGGAAGCCGGGCAAAAATTCCCGGAATTAAAGTTGCCGGCAAAACCGGAACCGCCCAGAAAATTGATCCGAAAACCGGAAAGTACTCGGATACCGATTATATCGTCTCTTTTGTCGGCTATGCGCCGGCTGACGATCCGAAGATTGCAGTATTGGTCGTTATTGATACGCCGCATGCTCCGGTCGTCCAGGGGGGAACACTCGGTGGACCGCGCGTTAAAAATATTATCGAGGGCACTTTGCAATACTATGGTGTGCCGGTTTCCGCTGAGACCCCGAGTGATCTTACCAAGGTTGACCCTGACGCTCTGGTGGAGGAAGCGGCTGCGAAAAATGGTAATACAGCAGCAGACAAGAACAGTACCCCTGCCAGGCAGGCCGGGGAAGGCGAAGTGCTTGTACCTGATCTGAAAGGACTGACCATCAGACAAGCCGGCGAATTACTAGGAAAACTGGATTTGCGCTATGAATTCGGCGGCAGCGGACTCGCCTATAAACAGTCACCGGAGGCCGGCAAAGTTGTCAATCGGGGAGATACGATCGAAGTTCTGTTTGGGACAGGTAAGTAGCTTCGATTGAGGGATAACAGGGTACTAAGGAAAGGAAGATGCACGTGTTAAGGAATTCCTTCGAGCTTGCGCGGGAACTTACCTGTTCGTTGACGGAAATGACAGGTGTTTCCGGATATGAACAGGGCTTAAAAACAACACTTCAGGATATTTTTGCGCCACTCTCAGCAGAGACTTTCTCTGATTTTATCGGCAACTTCTATGCGGTTAAAAAAGGAGAGCACAGCGGGAAACATTCCGTAATGCTTGCTGCGCATATCGACGAGATCGGGTTGATGATCACCCATATTGATGAAAGAGGATTTTTACACTTTGCCACGCTCGGCGGAATTGACCAGAGAACCTTGCTTTACCAGGAAATCCTGGTACACGGAAAGGAAGATCTGCGTGGCGTAGTTTGCCTGGGATCTTCCCACAAGGACAGCAAAAAGCGGCAGACTCTCGATATAGAGGATCTGGTGATCGATATCGGTTTTAATGATGCAGCGGCAGTTCAAATGGTCAAACCGGGAGATATCGCCAGCATCAAAAGGTGCCCGCTGCGTCTGCTCAACGACAGAATATCCGGCAAAGCACTTGACGACAGAGCTGGAGTCGCCGTACTGGCGGTATGCCTGAACGAACTGATGGGTATGAAACATCAGCATGATGTGGTAGCAGTCGCTACGGTTCAGGAAGAAGTGGGTTTAAGAGGAGGACTTACCAGCTCGGAGCGACTTCTGCCGTCGCTGGCAGTTGCCGTTGATGTGACGCATGCCCAAACGCTGGATACCAAAAGTCAGGTTTCCGCTGAACTGGCGAAAGGACCGGTGATTAGTCTCGGCCCGAATATTCATCCCTGGGTCTACGCCAGGCTCTCCGACAGTGCGCAGCAGAACAGGATTGCCTGTCAGCGGCAGGCGATTCCAGGGGCGACAGGCACCGATGCCAGAGTGATTCAGTTGACCGGTTATGGCATACCGACCGGGTTGGTGTCCATACCTCTCCGGTATATGCATACATCCGTCGAGACGGCCTCGCTGCAGGATATTGTTGAATGCGGCAAGCTGCTGGCGTATTTCATTGCGTCGTTGCCGGAAGAATTGGAGGAAATCTAACATGCTGTTAAAAGAATTATCTGAGCTTAACGGCGTATCCGGAAATGAGAAACCGGTCAGGGACTTTATTCTGGCGCATCTTAAAGACCGACTCCAAGACAATTTGAATTCGTGCAGGACGGATCAGATCGGAAATCTACTGATAGAGAGAAAAGGGGTCGGCAAAGGATCCGGTGAAAATCTGCCAAAAGTCCTGGTCTGTGCCCATATGGATGAAATCGGCCTAATGGTTACGGAAATTACTGCGGATGGCTATCTGAAATTTCAGACCGTCGGCGGTATTGAACCGGGGATTTTGATTGCCAAGACCGTCGTATTCGACAGCGGTCTGCAGGGCGTCATCGGTTTGAAAGCCGTTCATTTGCAGAAAACGGAGGAAAGAAAAAAAATCCCGGATATCGAGGATCTCTATATTGATATCGGGGCATCTTCCAAGGCAGAAGCAGAAAACGTTGTGAAGCTGGGCGATTACGTCACATTCCCAACGGTATTTGAAGAGATTGGCTCAGGACTGTACAAAGGAAAGGCCCTTGATGACAGGGTGGGCTGTGCGGCGATCATGGAGCTCTTAGAACAGGATTATCCCTGTGATTTGACAGCTGTATTCACAGTACAGGAGGAAGTTGGCCTGCGCGGATCGAAAGTGGTAAGCAATTATCTTCAGGCTGATCTGGCCCTGGTTGTTGAGGCGACACGCGCTGCTGATTTTACTGAATCCGAACGGGAAAACTGGATTGTCACACTAGGAAACGGTCCGGCCTGTTCGCTGATGGATTCCGCAACGGTCTATAAACCTGGACTCGTCCAAAAAGTGATGGCTGCAGCTGCAAAAAATAATATTCCGCTCCAGTTCAGACAAGGAGCTGCCGCGGCCAATGATGCAGGGAACATCCATCAGGCCGGTATCGGCATACCCACGATGACACTCAGTGTACCCTGCCGGAATATCCATACGATGAGCTCCATTATTTCAAAGAATGATTATCAGCACTGCGTGCGGCTTCTTCAATGCATTTTAAATGACATTCACTATTTCTTAAATCTTAATATTTCTTAACATAGTCTGAGGGCCACAGTTCCGCGAAAAGCGAAGCTGAATGCGGAGTGCGGCTCTTTGCGCCAAGGATGGCACAAGAGCCGAAAAGCGGTATTGTGGACCTCAGACTTACCCGAGAAAATACGTCTAACGGAATCCCTGATAAGAAGTAGGAGGCTCTTTATGACAGATACAAAACCATTAGATTCTTTAGATTTCACCTTACTTCAACAGCTCACCCAGACTTTTGGTCCTTCGGGCCAAGAACACAACGTTGCGGCGCTGATTTTAGACCAGACAAAAAATGATGCTGATACCGCTTATACGGATACGCTGGGTAATCTGATTGTCAGAAAAAAAGGTCCTGGGAAGAAGATTATGATTGCCTGCCATATGGATGAAGTCGGCATCATGGTGACCCATATCAATAAGCAGGGCTATCTGTACTTTGCACCGGTTGGCAGTTTGCGAGATCATGTTCTGCTCGCACAGCGCTTCGTTTTTGCCAACGGGGCAGTAGGTGTCGTCAGCCGTGAAGAGAAAAAGAAGCCGGATGAGAATTCACCGGAACGGCTGTTCCTCGATCTTGGAGTAACCAGTGAGCAAGAGGCCAGAACGATGGTTCGGGAAGGCGATATGGCCGTATTTTCCGGAACCTATCAGGAGACCAAAGACTGTGTAATCTCCAAAGCGCTGGATAACCGGGTAGGCTGTTTTATTGCCTTGGAAGTATTGAAAAGAGTCAGCAGCCAAGATGACTTGTACTTTGTGTTTACTGCCCAGGAAGAAGTGGGCGCGCGCGGAGCAAAAACAGCCGCCTACGCGCTGGAACCGGATCTCGCTTTGAATATCGATACGACGTTCAGTTTTGATATGCCCAGGGAATACGGGGTGCCGCGGACTTCTCTGAATAAAGGTATCGCGATTAAAGTGATGGACAGATCAATCGTCGTATCTCCCCAAATTAAAAACTGGATGGCTGAAATCGCCGAACAGCACGAGATACTCTATCAATGGGAAATCATTACGAACGGAGGCACCGATTCCGGCCCGGTTCACCTGACCAAAGGCGGGATTCCTACCGGGGGCCTGGCTGTTCCAGTCCGGCATCTGCATACGCCAGGTGAAATTGCGTCTAAAAACGATATGAGATCCGGTATATCGCTGTTGCTTGCCTTACTTGCATAAGAGAGAGTAGGAATAACATGAAAGATAAAATCAAACAAATCCTGAATCAGGTTCAGGACAGCCAGATTTCAATCGATGAAGGCTTGCAGCAGCTTGAGCAGATGTACAGCTGTGACATGGGCTATGCGCGTTTGGATACTCACCGTCAGTATCGTAAGGGTTTTCCGGAAGCAATCTTTTGTCCGGGCAAAACGACAAACCAAATTGTTCAGATTGCCAAAAAACTGCACGAGGTTTCCGATCAGAACATACTCGCGACAAGGGCCGGCAGGGAAGTCTATGAGGCCGTCTGCCGGGAGATCCCGTCAGCTGAGTTCAATGAAACCTCCCGCACGATTGTGATCAGAAAAGGGGTTCAAAGGTCTGTTGGCAATATCCTGGTTGTGAGTGCAGGTACTTCAGATCTGCCGGTTGCCGAAGAAGCAGCTGTAACCGCGGAAGCTATGGGCAATAAGGTCGAACGCATGTATGATACAGGCGTAGCAGGTCTTCACCGACTATTGTCCCAGTCGGAGCGGCTGCAGCAGGCCAAGGTGCTGATTGTTGTCGCAGGAATGGACGGCGTGCTGCCAAGTGTTGTCGGTGGACTGGCCGCCAGTCCGGTCGTCGCGGTCCCAACAAGTGTCGGTTATGGCGCGAATTTTGGCGGACTCGCCCCTTTGCTTACCATGCTGAACAGCTGCTCGGAAGGAATCGGCGTTGTTAATATTGACAACGGGTTTGGAGCCGGGTATCTGGCTTCGCTGATTAATCAGGCGGGAATATAACGAGGCCTAAAAATTAAAAGAATTTATTAATAATTGTGATTAATCTTAGTTTTAAATGGAGGAAAGGAGGGGGAATCATGGGAAGCAGCGAAATGGATATTCTGTTATTCTTTACAATCTATTCTTTTTTAGGCTGGATGCTGGAATCGGGGTTTGCCTGCATCGTCCATAGAAGATTTGTCAATAGGGGCTTTTTAGCCGGATTCTTTTGCCCGCTTTATGGTTTCAGCGCTGTTTTAGTGCTTCTTTCTTCTGAATGGGCGAGTTCCGTCTTTGAAAACTCACCGGCCGTAGTACTGATCAGTATTTTGGTGGCTGTCCTGGTTGTTACCGGATTGGAATATCTGACAGGGTTTCTTCTGGAAAAAATATTTCGCTACAAATGGTGGGACTACAGCAACAAAATCGCCAATCTAAAGGGGTATATCTGTCTGGAATATTCTGTACTTTGGGGTTTACTGGCCTTTGTGCTGCTCCAGTATGTTCATCCGGTCATTTCTGCAAGGGTATTCTTGATACCTGCAGAAGTCAAGGCGTATCTGGTCATTGCGTTTGTTGTCTACTTCTTTGCAGATACGGTGAAATCTGTCGGCGATGCGCTGAATCTCAGGGAAGTCATTTTGAATTATGCCAATATCCCCGTAAACAAATATCGAGAAAATGTATTGAAATACAAACGGTTTTTCCTGGCTTTTCCACGCCTGATGGTTTTGAATGCAGGTATCATTAACCGTGATGTAAGGAGCATCCTGAATGAAAGGCTTAACAAAATTAAGGTCGAACTTAAAAACAGATTCCTGTGATTTTGAAGAATACCGGGACTGTATTCAGGAATTGATTAATAACGAAAAACTGTATGTCATGGAGAAGTATATTCATCATAAGCATGTCACCTGTCTGGAACACAGCTTTTCCGTTTCCTACACCAGTTTTATTCTTTGCCATAGACTGGGGCTCGACTTCCGGTCTGCGGCGCGAGGCGGACTTCTGCATGACTTTTTTCTGTATGACTGGCATACGACGAAACCGAAGAAGGGGTTGCATGGATTTACGCATCCGTCAGCTGCCCTGGAAAATGCCGGCAAGTATTTTATTTTGAATGAGGTGGAAAAGGACATTATTGTCAAGCATATGTGGCCCTTAACTGTGAAACCGCCGCGCTATACGGAATCGTTTGTTGTCGCCTTCGCAGATAAATACTGCGCACTGTTTGAAATCGTTATTCCAAAATCGGCGATAGCAAGGAAGGATCATTTAAAAACGCTGATGATCAGCAACCATAATTAGAAAGAAAATGATAAACCAGGATAGTATCTCATTAGGCTATCCTGGTTTTTTTATGCAGTAATCCTTGAAATTTCCTGAAAGATTTGTTTTTTTCTGGGGACGCTATGTTCATATGCAAATTTTCAAAACAAAAATGTGCGAATTAACATTTTGAAGCAGGAATATGTTCATTTACACGGAATATATATGTTTAAATAAACATTTGGAGGATGATATTTATGTCCATTAAAGTAGCAATCAATGGTTTTGGCAGAATCGGAAGGCTTTGTATGAGAGCTTTCCTTGAATCTTCAGGGGATTTGGAAGTCGTTGCAGTGAATGATCTTGGCAAAGCAGATATGCTGGCGCATTTGCTGAAATACGATTCTACCCACGGTACACTGCCTTACGATGTTATCGTCGAAGCTGGTGTGATGAAGGTCAAAGGAAGCACCATCAAACTTCTGGCCGAAAAAAACCCGGAAGAGCTGCCCTGGAAAGAAATGGGCATCGATGTCGTGATTGAATCGACCGGAAGATTCGTGGACAGGGAAGGCGCAGGTAAACACCTGAAAGCAGGGGCTAAAAAGGTTGTTATTTCGGCACCCGGTAAAGATGAAGATATCACGATTGTGATGGGTGTCAATGACGATAAATATGATCCGGCCAAACATCATATCATTTCCAATGCTTCCTGTACCACCAACTGCCTGGCTCCTGTTGCGAAAGTGATTATGAAAGAATTTGGCATCGAGCAGGGAATGATGACAACAACGCACTCCGTAACCAATGACCAGAGAATTTTAGACTTTGAGCATTCCGACTGGCGCAGAGCCAGAGCTGCATTCCAATCAATGATCCCGACAACCACGGGAGCGGCAAAAGCCGTGGCCCTTGTTTTGCCAGAACTCAAAGGAAAGCTGAATGGTCTGGCAGTAAGAGTCCCGACACCGAATGTGTCTTTGGTCGATTTTGTTGTGAATGTCAGCAAAGTTACGACGAAGGAAGAAGTCAATGCCAAGCTTAAACAGGCTGCAGAAGGTGAGCTTAAAGGAATCCTTTCCTATAACGAACTGCCCCTTGTTTCGAGCGATTATAACGGCAATAACGCCAGTTCCATCGTTGACGGACTGTCCACAATGGTTATTGGGGATAAGATGGTCAAAGTCCTGGCCTGGTATGACAATGAATCAGGCTATTCGAACAGGGTTATTGATGTGATCAAAATGATGGCTGCTCGCGGGTTTTAATTAATATCTTGGGTAAATAACATTTAGTCTTTTAGTATCTCGGGCCTGTCTGCATGCCACAATTCCGCTTCCAGCCGTTGTGCCCTCCTTGACACGTCGCTCCTTGCCATCCTTGGCATCGCGACATTAGGCCATCCGTGGCCGTCAAAAGGCTGCGCTACGCGTCCTGCTTCGCTTGACGCTGGAATTGTGGCACGCAGACAAAATCTGGAGTAATGTAGATGAATCTTTGCACGCTAGTTTATTTTTCGTAGGTTAATTAAGTATGTCGTGCTAGCTGAATTCTTCGAGAGAGGGCGATATGATGCGAAGAACCAAGATTGTTTGTACGATCGGTCCCGCCAGTGAGCATCCGGATAAGATCAGACAGCTGATTCAGGCCGGCATGAATGTGGCCAGACTTAATTTTTCTCATGGCAGTCATGAGGCGCATGGAAAAACAATTGTGAACCTCAGGGCTGCTGCAGAACAAACCGGTGTTAATCTGGGGATCCTGCTGGATACCAAAGGTCCGGAGATTCGTACAGGCTTGGTTCCTGAGCAAGGGGTTCATCTGGAAAACGGAAGCAGCTTTATGCTTGATCAGGATGAAAGCCTCGGTTCTGCGGAGCGGGTCTTTGTGACCTATCCGGATCTCTGGACCGAGGTTGTGCCCGGAAATCATATTCTGCTGAGTGACGGGCTGCTTGACCTGGAAGTCACCTCAGCTGCAAATGGACAAATCACGACGATCGTCAGGAACGGGGGCCTGCTAAAATCCCAAAAAGGGGTCAATGTTCCCGGCGTCAGCATTCAGCTGCCGGCCCTCACGCTGAAAGATATCGAAGATATTCAGTTCGGGCTGCGAAACGGGATTGATTTTATCGCGGCTTCCTTTACCCGCAAGGCTTCAGATATTCTGGAAGTGCGGAAAGTCGTCGAGGAAGCGAACGCTGCGGTAAAGATTATCGCCAAGATCGAAAGTCATGAAGGTATACGTAATATCGACAGTATTTTGGAAGTTGCCGACGGTATTATGGTAGCCCGGGGAGACCTTGGCGTAGAAATCCCGGTGGAAGAAGTCCCAATTTATCAAAAAGAGATTATTTGCAAATGCAATGCGTTAGGCAAAACAGTCATCGTAGCGACGCAGATGCTGGAATCGATGACGCATCAGCCGCGTCCGACCAGAGCAGAAGCAAGTGATGTCGCCAATGCCATTTTAGACGGCACGGACGCGATCATGCTCTCTGGTGAGACTGCAGCCGGTGAATTTCCGGTCGAAGCGGTACAGACAATGGATAAAATAGCGCACAAGGCTGAAGGGATATTTTTTAAGACCAGTGCCCCGTTGGAAAAAGGACGCAATATTGCCGACGCGATCGGTCATGCCAGTTATACCATAGCAGCGGATCTGAACGCGGCCGCAATCATTACGCCGACCCAATCCGGCAAAACAGCCAGAATGATTTCCCGTTACCGGCCGAAGTCTCTGATCATCGCAACAACGCCTTATCCCGAAGTAGCGAGAAGCCTGACCCTCAGCTGGGGTGTTCATACCATCATTGTCTCGGAAAGTACAGGAACGGACCAACTGCTTTCCGTTGCCGTGACAAGATCTTTGGATCAGAAATTGATTCAAACCGGCGATGTTGTGGTGCTGACTGCGGGTGTCCCAGTCGGCAAAGTTGGCACGACCAATCTGATCAAAGTCCAGGTGGTCGGGAATGTGCTGGCAAGAGGTACCGGGATCGGACGAAGAGCTTATTCGGGGAAAGCAAGCAAAGTTAGCGATCCGGAGAAATTCAGCCAAGGAGATATTCTTATAGCCCCTTTCACGGATGCCGAGCAGCTTCCGGTTATGGCGAAAGCCGGTGCAGTTGTGATTGAACGCGGAGGACTGACTTCACATGCGGCTATTGTCGCTTTGGAATATGGGATTCCGGCAATCGTCGGAGCGGATGACGCTGTACAGAAGATTCAGGAAGGTGTTTTAATTACTGTAGACGCATTGTCCGGTGTTGTCTATGAGGGTTCTGTTGCAATACTATAAATAAAGAACTGACCTGACAGATCTAGTATCTGTTAAACTTAAATTAACTTCAACGTGACAATAGCATAAAATGCAGATGTAAAGCTGGAGGTGGGTAGTTGACAGCAGGCAGACAGGAAAAAATCAGATATTTGCTCCAAAAACACGGGCATTTGACGGTAGCAGAACTGGCTGCTGAGTTTAATGTTTCCGAAATGACCATACGCCGTGATCTTAAACAACTTGCTTTGATGGGCTTGATTCAGCGGGAACACGGCAAAGCCGTTTATCCTCAAAACCCTCAAATTAAGAATACCGTCTTTACTACCCGGATCGGCGAAGCCCAAAGTGAAAAGCTTAGCATTGGCCGAGCAGCTGCTGGTCTGATTAATGAAGGAGAATCCGTGATTCTGGATTCCGGAACGACGACGCTGGCGATTGCGCTCGCCCTTGACATAAAATGCACGGTTGTAACGAATTCCCTTGCCGTTGCCGAAATTCTCAGTATGCGTGAAGATATCACGACTGTCCTAACAGGCGGAGAAGTGCAAAGCACGACCTATTCGCTGCTGGGTCCGATGACCAGGGAAAATCTGGATGGTTTCTACGCGGACAAACTGTTTCTGTCGGCGACAGGCATCAGCACGGAAAAAGGTCTTTCGACATCGAGCATGATCGAATCCGAAGTCAAACAGGCCATGATTACTTCGGCCAGGGAAGTTATTCTTGTCGCTCACAGCGCGAAACTCGGTCATATTCTCTACCATACGTTTGCCAAATGGGAAAAGGTGAATAAGTTTATCACCGATGCCGGGGCCTCTCCGGAACAAATTGATAAAATTAAGCAATACGGTGTAGAAGTCATTATTGTTTCTCCTAAAGTATTGCTTCCATAATTCAGCCTTACCGTTCTTTACACGTTGGCACCGGAAATTGCTTACGGTAATATAAAATGATTGCCCATTGCAGTCATTTTTTTTTATAAGCCAGAAGGGAACTTGTCCTTCGTTGTAGAAAATTATATAGCAGTTCAGAATTCGGGAGGAAATTAATGAATCAGCCACAATTCTTTGCAGGACAAAAACTTAATTTTACGACAAACTCCGAATTATTTCACGACATCTATACTGCAGAAATAAAGAATGTATTCCCTGACCGCTTGGAATTGGCAATCACTTTACATAAAGGTTATCTGCTGCTGATCCCGATTGGTACCGTGATACGCTGGCTGGTCTCCGATTCGAAAATCGTCCTTACATCCGAAGTGATTTCCCGGCAGCCCGCTCAGCAGAGTTGGTGCGTTACGATTCCAACTGTCCAGAGACAGCAAAAAAAATCCAGAGTCATTGCGATCGGCAGCGGTAAGGGCGGAGTTGGTAAAACTTCACTCACCATCAATTTGAGTATGGCTTTAAGCCAGCTTGGTAAAAGAGTTATCATCCTTGATGCCGATATTGGGATGGCCAATGTCGAATTATTGTTGAAATTGAATAATCCGCTGAACCTTACCCATGTCCTGAAAGGAGAGTGCACCTTAAAGGACATTCTGACTCCCGGCCCGGGAGGAATTAAGCTTCTGCCGGGTTCAAGCGGCATTTCATCGTTAACAAATCTCAGTCCTCTTCAGTTTAACCGTATCATATCCGGATTTGCGGATCTGGAAGGTGAATGTGATATCTTTCTGATCGATACCGGAGCGGGTATTTCGGAAGTCGTACTTAAATTTTTGGAGGCGGCGGATGACCTGCTGCTGATTACCACCACAGAACCGCACGCGATGATGGATACATACGGACTGACCAAAGCGCTGGCGTACCGCAATTCGAATATCCGTCCTTACCTGGTGATCAATCGCTGTGAAGATGAAGCTGAAGCGATAAAGTGCTGTGAAACATTTAAGAAAGCTTCGTCCAAGTATCTCAAGTTGCAGCCGGAACTGCTTGGCTGGATTTATGATGACAAAAAAGTCACAAAATCCTTAAAGAGTCAAAACCCCTTATTTTTATCCCAGCCTAATTCTGAATATGCAGTTAAGGTCCTCAGCATCGCCAAAACGCTTCTTGGGAAAAGAGTCACCCATGAAAGGTCCACGGGAATCTTGTCTTTTATCAATAAAATTAAAAGAAATTTTGCCTAGAATATAAGGAATTTCTCAAGGAATAAACGTGTGCGTCAATGAATTGGAAAATTCCTGTATTTTCTTAAGGCTTAATTAATGGTATCATATAGCAGTGTACGAATGACAAGCCAAGGGGGGCGAGAATGATTAGTAGAAAGATAAACAAAAATTATCTGGACAAAATCATACAAAAATTTAAAAAAGTGAATACTGCAGAGGCTTTGGCTAAGCAAGCGAAAAGAATAAAATTTGGCGTCGTGAACTTAGCAAATAAAATCGAATATAAAGAAATTTTTTCGAAGACAGCAGCAAAGATTAAAAATATTTCCTGGAAATCTCCAAAAACGATCGGGATCACCGTGCTGGCTTTGGCAGTGATTTTCAGTGGTTGTTTTTATTTTAGCTCGACAACTCCGGCAGTAGGTATTGTTGTAAACGGCAAGAACATTGGTTATGCAGCAAGTAAATCTGAGGCTAAACAACTGGTTCAAGAGGTTCTTACCCAACAGGGGAACACAGCCGGAACCGTTGCTCAGACCAGCGATACGATAGAATATAAAAGTGTAAGATTAAAGAATAAAGATTATACCGGGCCGGTGTCTCATGATGTTTTGGCAAAGGCCATTACACCGTATGTCAATGGATATGGGTTACAGGTGAATGGCAAAGTCGTGGTTGTTTTAGCCAGTGAACAAGACATCAATACTTTGTTGAAAAAGTATGAGGATTATCAGACCAAGCCTTCGAAAAATAATACTGTTTCTTCAGTCAAAATTGTCGAACCGGTCTCCAAAATTGCATCAAAAGTTCACCCGGGTGAAGTCAAGACAGTTGATGCTGCTTTGGAAATCTTGGTTAAAGGCGATGTAGCAGAAACCACTTATACCATTCAAGAAGATGATTCTTTATGGCTGATTGCCCGTAAGAACAATATGCTGACGGATGAAGTGATTGCTGCTAACCCGGGATTTACTGAAGACTCAATCATTCAGCCAGGACAGAAAATCAAGCTTGTTCAAACAAAGCCTTACCTTACAGTACGAAGTGAAGGTACGAAAGTAGTCAGTGAGGTTGTTCCGTTTGATGTGGTTTCCAAGACGGACAGAAGTCTCGGCTACGGCAAGAGTATCATCAAGCAGGCGGGTAAAGATGGTGAAAAGGCTGTTACATATTCGTATGTTGAGGAAAATGGTAAAATGATCGAAAAGCAGGTTGTTAAGGAAGAAGTCGTCAGTAAACCTGTAAATCAGATTGTTGCCAAAGGACCTGGCCGCTCAATTGTCTATGTTGGGACATCCCGCGGATCGGGCAGTATCTCCGGTTTAAGCTGGCCCATCAGCGGAGGCATTACCTCCTATTATGGTTCTCGTCATGGAAGCTTCCATACTGGAATCGACATTGATGGAGTTACCGGCCAGCCCTATTATGCGGCAGCTTCCGGCACCGTTGTGGAAGCAGGATGGGATGGCGGATATGGATACTGCATCATGATCGATCATGGTAATGGCGTATCTACCCGGTATGGTCACTCATCCAAACTGCTTGTCAGTGTCGGACAAACTGTATCGAAAGGCCAAAACATCGGCAATGTAGGCTCAACCGGCAATTCAACAGGATCACACCTGCATTTTGAAGTAATCATTAACGGCAGTACTGTAAATCCTTTGAACTATCTCTAAAACAGGAATAAAATAGCGCTTGGACAAGCGCTATTTTTTTTAAACTGTCTAAGTCTATCAGAAAAACTTGACAAACAGGATGTAATTGGTAGGATTATTTATAGTATCATTTTTTGGATGGAGTGATAGCATGCCATTTCAGATCGTAGTAGACAGCGCTTCAGATATTCCAAGAGATTTAGCTGAGAAACTTGGGATTATTGTTGTCCCGATGCCAGTAAATATTGATGGGGTTACCTATGCAGAAGGGATCGATATTTTCCCAGACAAATTCTATGCTGACTTCAAAGACTATAAAGAACTCCCGAAGACTTCGCAGCCTAATTTAAATCTCTTAAAGGACGCCTACGAAAAAGTATTGGCTGAAGGTAAAGAAGTCATTGCCATACACCTGTCTTCCGGCTTAAGTTCAACTTGTCAAACGGCAGTGATGGTGCGGGAAATGTGCAGCACTTCGGAGAAAATACATCTTATCGACAGCCTTGGTGCATCTTTGGGATTTGGGCTGCAGGCCATACTTGCGTCAGAAATACTGAAGCATACCGATACCTGGCAAGAGATTGAACCGCAAATCATGGAGATTAAAAATAGAATGCGGTACATTTTTACCATTGATACGCTGGAGTACCTTGTGAAAGGCGGAAGATTAAGTAAAACCGCCGGATTCGTCGCCGGACTTTTGGATGTCAAACCGATCCTGCACATGAATACGGAAGGAAAAATTGACGTATTCAACAAAGTCAGATCCAGAAAAGCTGCGATCCGCAAGCTCATCGAAATCATGAAAAATGAAATCGTCGAAGCAGAAAAGCAAGTGATCGGGATTTCTCATTCGGCGTGTCTGGAAGAAGCCGAAGCCCTGGCTGAAGAAATTAAAAATGTACTGCCGGTCAAAGATGTGATTATTAGTGATATTGGCTGTGTTGTAGGCAGTCATGTCGGACCGGGAACGCTGGCGCTGTACTACCAGTCCGTTTCGAAGATGTAATAGAGGATTGATTGAATACATGTCGAACAAAATGAATAAGAAAGTGTGTACGATTTCGTATGGCTGTCAAATGTCCGAGCGGGATGCAGAGACCTTGACGGCCATTTCGGAAAAAAACGGGTACGAGCGTACCGACAACCCTGAACAGGCTGATTTGGTTATCATTAATACCTGTTGTGTCAGAGAAAGCGCCGAAAATAAAATTATTGGCAAAATCGGTCAATTGAAAAATCTAAAAGAAAAAAAACCGCAGCTTAAGATTGCGGTTGCCGGATGCATGATCCAGCAGCCCGGCCTGCTGGAAAAACTGCAAAAAAAGGCCCCTCATGTTGATATCTGGACAGGGACCTTTGATCATCATCAATTTGAATGTTTGCTGAAAACAGCGGATCAGGGCGGAAAAGCCTCGCTTGTTTCCGGGGCGGCCTGTGAAACCACCGAGGTTGTTCCTTTGGCTGAAAAAGGAAAGCTTCGGACCAATGTCAACATTATGTATGGCTGTGACAATTATTGTGCTTATTGCATTGTTCCTTATGTCAGGGGAAGAGAACGCAGCCGTCCGATGGACGTCATTCTGGACGAAATCAGGACACTTGTCGAAAATGGCTGCCGTGACGTGACTTTGCTTGGCCAGAATGTCAATTCCTACGGAAAAAAAGACGGTTTTGCGTATGATTTTTCCGATTTGCTGACTGAAATCGATAAAATTGAAGGGCTTTACCGAATCCGGTTTATGACCTCTCATCCGAAAGATTTCAGTGATAAGCTGATCGAGACGGTAGCCCGCGGCGAGCATATCTGTGAACACTTCCATCTGCCATTCCAGGCCGGAAGCAATCAAGTGCTGACGGCGATGAACAGAGGGTATACCAGGGAATATTACCTGGAAAGAATTGCGCGTATTCTGGAAATTGTACCCGAGGCCCGATTGACAACCGATATTATTGTTGGATTTCCCGGAGAAACGGAAGAAGATTTCGAACTGACGCTTGATCTTGTCAATACAGTGCCTTTCAATCAGGCCTTTACCTTCATGTTTTCCAAACGGTCCGGGACGGCGGGGGCGTTGCTTCCGGATCAGGTTCCGCTCGATATCAAGAAAAATCGTCTGCAGAGACTGATGGTACTTCAAAATTCTCAGAGTCTGAGCTGGCGCCAGAAAATGATTGGCAACCGCTATGAAATTCTTGTGGAAGGACCCAGCAAGTCGGATCCTAAATATTTAACAGGTCGTACCAGAGGAAATGAGATCGTTGTATTTGAAGGCAGGGAGGACTTGGTCGGTTCGCTTGTTTCGGTTACAATCATATCTGCAAATTCCTGGACGCTTTTTGGGGAGCTAAGTGAGCCATGAATACACCTATGCTGCAGCAATATCAAGAGATAAAGAACAGGGTACCGGATACGATCCTGTTTTTCAGGCTTGGCGATTTTTATGAAATGTTTGGCCAGGATGCCGAGACCGCTGCTCCGGTTCTGGAAATCGTGCTAACGGCGCGGGACGCAGGCAAGGGCCAGAAAATACCCATGTGCGGAGTTCCGCATCATGCCGTGGACGGTTATCTTCTGAAATTGGTCGCTGCCGGATTTAAAGTTGCTATTTGTGAACAAATGGAAGATCCTCAAGCCAGTAAAGGAATTGTCAAAAGAGACATTGTCCGGATTGTGACGCCGGGTACGCTGGACAGTATCAGCTCGGAAACAAAGAACAACTTTCTGGCGTGTGTATATAAGGAGAAAACGTGGGCGCTCGCTTATCTCGACATCACAACCGGTGATTTCCGGATCATGGAGACGCCTTCCATTCAGATACTACAGGCAGAATTAAACCGTATTGCACCTTCCGAACTTATCCTGTCCAAGGACATTGCGATGCTGCCCAAACTATTTACGGATTATTATCTGACAGCGATCGAAAAAAATTTGTTCCTGAGGACGGCTGAACTTCGTGAAAGATTTAAGAAGCAGGCAGAGCTTTTGCAGCAAATGCCGGTTGCCTGCAAAGCTGCCGCCGGACTTTGGCAGTATATCAGTCAGAATATCCCCAACTCGGGACAGGAACATATCCTGCGCATTTCGGTGAGCCAAAGCAGTACGGCAATGGTTCTCGATAAATGGACCAGAAGGAATCTTGAACTTGTCGAATCACTGCGAACCAGCGATGAGAAGGGGACCTTATTTTCCACCCTGAATTTAACCAAAACGGCCTTTGGAGCCAGACTGCTCAGAAACTGGGTGCAGCAACCCTTACGCGATCCTGAAAGCATTAATGAACGGTTGGCTTCCGTCGAAGAGTTAACGCTGAATACTTTTTTACGCCAAGATATACAAAAAGCTTTGACAACAGTGTATGACTTGGAAAGGCTGCTTGGAAAACTGTCCCTTGGCAAAGCAAGTCCCCGTGATCTGCTGGCGTTGGGCAGCACGTTATCCTGCCTGCCCAAGGTCAGGGATTGCATCACTGACAACGCTTCTCAAATATTGGCTAAATACCTGCCGTCCTTGGCAGGACTTGATGACCTTGCGCAGGAACTGCTTGCGGCCATAAATCCTGAAGCACCGTACTCTCCGAAGGACGGGAATATTATTCAGAACGGCTATTCAGCAGAAATTGACAGTTTGCGGGCGATATCGTCCGGCGGCAAAGAATGGATTGCCCGCCTGGAAAATCAGGAAAGAGAACGCACCAAAATCCGTTCGTTGAAGATTGGCTTTAATAAGAACTTTGGGTACTTTATTGAAATCACCAATACGAATGCCCATTTGATTCCGGATGATTATCAGCGAAAACAGACGCTGGTTAATGCCGAGCGATTCATCACCCCGGAATTAAAGGAATACGAGCAGCGCGTCCTGACTGCGCAGGACAAACTCAGTGATCTCGAATATCAGCTGTTTTCTGTGCTTCGGGACAAGGTTCTGGCTTGTTCGCTGCTGATCATTAACGCTGCCCAGTCGTTGGCTGAAATTGATGTTTTTGTCTCGTTGGCCGGAACCGCCATTCAGAACAATTATGTCAAACCGGAGATACGCTCCGATGGGATCATTCATATTGTTGAGGGACGGCATCCGGTTGTGGAAAGAATCTGTGATACGTTTGTTCCGAATGATACTTATCTTACCCGTAATAAGCACCTTGCTCTGATTACCGGCCCCAATATGGCTGGGAAATCGACCTATATGCGCCAGGTAGCCCTGATTGTTTTAATGGCCCAGATCGGCAGCTTTGTGCCTGCTCAGAAGGCCGCCATTTCGAT
>JAMPIU010000019.1 GCA_023667845.1 Dehalobacter sp.
AAGCTGCAGCCCGTGTTCTTGACAGGCTATGAGGGGATTTATATCCTCCATGCCAGTGTTTATAACATTTCAGGAAAACCAAAAAAATATCTTTAAATTCCGATCGGATTCACATGCCTATAATAGGAATTGCAGATACCACGTTTGCGCGCTATAATATGGGGCGTGCAGCAATTGACGAGATACAGAAAAATGTATCCGCACAGATTAAAAGGGTAACCGTGCCCGGGATAAAGGACCTTCCGGTAGCAGCCAAAAAACTTATTGAGGAAGAAGGCTGCGATATCGTAATGGCTCTTGGTATGCCCGGTGGCAAGGAAAAAGACAAAATGTGCGCTCATGAAGCTTCTCAGGGCCTTATTATGGCCCAGCTTATGACCAATACCCATATTATTGAGGTCTTTGTCCACGAGGATGAAGGAAAAGACGAGAAAGAACTCGCTTTTCTCATGGACAGGCGGACCCGGGAACATGCCTTAAACGTAATAAAGCTGCTCTTCAAACCGGAAAAACTTGTTAAGGAAGCCGGTACCGGTCAGAGGCAGGGTTTTGAGGATGCAGGCCCTTTGAGAATGTGAAACGACTTTGTGACTTAATTAAAAACAAGACTGGAGACCTTATTCGATGACTATCAGCCTAGGATTCGTTGTAGCTGAATTTAACAGGGATCTTACCTATCAGATGGAGCTGCTTGGAAGAGAGCATGCAGAGTTCCTTGGGGCAAAAGTTAAAGAGACCATTCTCGTGCCCGGAGTCTTTGATATGCCTCTTGCAATCAAGAAGCTCTGCCAGAGGGAAGATATTGATGCAGTGGTTACTATAGGATCGGTAATCGAAGGCGAGACCGACCATGACCAGGTGGTTATGCAGCATGCTGCAAGAAAGATTATGGATCTTTCCCTTGAGTTCAATAAGCCAGTAACGCTTGGAATTCCGGGACCGGGTATGACCCGGATGGCTGCTCATGAACGTGTAGACTATGCCAAAAGGGCAGTCGAGGCTGCAGTAAAGCTGGTGAGGCGGCTTTGAAATTGCCTCGATAAGCTAGCAAAATGCAATAAACCAGGACCATCCCTATGTCATCCGCAAGGCTTAAGCGTGTAGAAGAATCCGCAACGATCAGGATCTCCAACATTGCAACCAGAATGATTAAAGAGGGTACAGACGTTATCAATTTTAGCCTTGGCGAACCTGATTTCGATACCCCTAAAAATATCTGTGATGCTGCAGCAAAGGCTATGTATGAGGGAAAAACCCATTATGCCCCGTCTGCAGGCATTCCGGAACTGAGGGCAGCCATTGCCGAAAAAATGAAGACCGAAAATTACCTGGATGTGACCGAGAAGGACGTGCTGGTCACCCCGGGTGCAAAGCAGGGGATTTTCGAAATAATGATGGCTGCACTTGATGATGGGGATCAGGCAATTCTCTTTGATCCCGCATGGGTAACCTATGACGCGTGCATCCGTTTTGCGGGGGCAGATACGGTCTGGGTTCCTACAGTTCCTGAAAAAGGTTTCCTGCCAGACAATTTCGCCGATTACATTAACAGCAAGACAAAGCTTATTGTTGTAAATAGTCCTGGTAATCCTACTGGCGGTGTATTCGGGAAAAAGACCCTGCAGTGCATTGCCGATCTTGCAATTGACCATGACCTTCTGGTAGTCTCAGATGAGATTTATGAGAAAATCATCTATGACCGGGAGCATAT
>JAMPIU010000020.1 GCA_023667845.1 Dehalobacter sp.
CACTCCTATCTCAATATTTGAATATTTAACAATGGATATCTCCATAAATCTCAGTATTTTATGATTTTTTATAACTACTTACAATGGTGCTCATTTACACATATCTAAATTTTCGCCGTTACTATCCAAAAACTCACCCTATCATAGCTCACTGGGTCATGCCCTTACATTCCTTCGTCCTGTTTTTTGGATAAAAGCGGAGATAGCGTTTAAGCTTAAATACTGCCTCAGTGGGCTAATGGAGTGATCCTCCTTATCTCCGCTTTATCGGCTCGTTTTTTTATTTCTCGCTCTCTTACGCTGCTTGCTTAATTTGATTCTTTCTGAATTCACCAAGCACTAATTCTGCCTTATAGTCTGTTTGCTTTTTCACCAGGTTATATATTACGGTAATTATCTTCTTTGAAATAACAACCAGGGCCTGCTTCTTCTTAAGGGGGTTGTTTTGTCGTGTTTTTAAGTAATTGTAAAGCTCTTTCATCTCAACGTTTACTGCAACCATGGTCATGGCCATCCGGTATAAGATGCTCCTTAAATTCTTTCTGCCGCGCTTTGATATAACTGTCCCGCTTTTGCTCTTACCCGAACTATCCTCGACGAGGTTGTATCCTGCCATTTTGCTTATCTGACGCGGATTATCGAATCTCATCGGATCGCCTATCTCACCTAAAAAACTGGCTGCCGTCACCACTCCTATGCCTGAAATGCCGAGTATTATTTTCCCGAGCCCTGTATCAGCTAATGCCCGCTCCATTGCTGTTTCGATCTGTACGAGCTGGTTTGTTAAAAGCTCCAATTCTTCAATCATTAGTCCTAATTTTAGCTTTGCCGATACTATCCCATAACCTACCCCTATTGAGGTTTTTGCTGTTTTAAAAAGCTGCTCCGCCTTCTTTCGGCCCACCGTCTTTTTAACTGCCTTTTTTATCTCGGCAAGTACACCGTCTACACCTAATTCAAGCACCAGTGAAGGGAAAGGGCAGGATTTCAATATCTGCATCGATGCCTTGCCTTTTAGGGGGTTTTTAAAAACCGTTGACATTTCAGGAAAATATTCGTCCATCACTGCCGTTATCGTGTTTTTTAAAGCGTTATGACGCTTCATCAGGCTTATTCTGGAGTTAGCCAGCACTCTTAGTTCCGCAAATATATCTTGCGGCATATATACTTCGTAGTATCTCCCATCCCGTACAAGTTTCGCTATGGTTAGGGCATCCTTCTTGTCGTTTTTCGTCTGGCTGTTGTCATCAAGCTCTTTAGCCCGTTTTGTGTGGTACGGATTAACCATCACCACTTTTATTCCATGCATTATCAGGTAATTCGCAAGCGGCTTCCAATAGTGTCCTGTGGGCTCCATCCCGACGATAACTTTCTCAAATCGCTTGTTCTTGCAAATGGAATCGATGCTTGCTAGAATACTATCGAAGCTGTTTTTATCGTTGTGGAATTTAAGGGCTTTCCCTGATTCCAAACCACGATAATCCACAAACCTGGCCCAATGTGTTTCTTTGGCTATGTCTACTCCTACAACCAATGTGCCTGGTGTTATTGCTTTCAGCTTTTCAACGTTACGGTTTTTCACTTGCTTACAACCTCCTGGCTTCTATGATTTTTGTGCGTTTTAGCTGGCACACTCAAATCATATCAGGAGGTTTTTTAGTTTTCAAAGTCCATTTCATTCATTACAGGAATGCTTACA
>JAMPIU010000021.1 GCA_023667845.1 Dehalobacter sp.
GAACACTTGACAAGGGACACGGTCTGGGTCATGCAGAAACTCTTTGCCTCCGGGGCAGACGGTGTTAACTTTGACACAACGGCCGCAGCAGGTGACGGAGACATGTATGGTACACTCCATGCAATTGAGGCCCTTAGAAAAGAGTTCCCTGATATGTACATTGAAGCAGGGATGGCTGGAGAATGCGTACTTGGTATGCACGGAAACCTTCAGTATGATGGAGTAACCCTTGCAGGTCTCTGGCCTCACCAGCAGGCCCCTCTGATCGCAAAGGCAGGAGCAAACGTTTTCGGCCCAGTGTGCAACACCAATACCAGCAAGACCTCAGCCTGGAACCTTGCCCGTGCAGTTACTTTCATGAAGGCAGCTGTTGAAGCTTCTCCAATCCCCTGCCATGTTGACATGGGAATGGGCGTTGGCGGAATCCCAATGCTTGAAACGCCTCCTATTGATGCCGTTACAAGGGCCAGCAAAGCAATGGTTGAAATTGCAGGCGTAGACGGCATATAGATCGGGGTCGGCGACCCGCTGGGTATGCCGATTTCCCACATTATGGCTTCAGGTATGACAGGCATGAGAGCTGCAGGAGACCTTGTTGCAAGGATGGAGTTTTCAAAGAATATGCGCATAGGCGAGGCAAAAGAATACGTCGCAAAGAAACTCGGGGTCGACAAGATGGATCTCGTAGACGAGCACGTTATGCGCGAACTGCGTGAGGAACTCGATATCGGGGTCATAACTTCAGTACCAGGTGCTGCAAAAGGTATTGCCGCAAAGATGAACATCGAAAAGGTGCTCGATATTAAGATTAATTCCTGCAACCTATTCAGAAAGCAGATAGCTTAAGAAAAGAATTCAGGTAGCAACCTGAGTATTCCTAAACAGTAGGGATAAACAAGATCCAGACTTGACAAAACAGGACCTGCCAAAAAACAGCAGTAGAATAGCTATTACAGTAAAATAGCTATTAAACCCTTCAGGCAGGTCCTAAAAATTATTCCTTGGGAAAATAGCGACCACCTTCCCTGCTGTTGTTTCTACTTTTTATAGAGTTTACTTACCTCCTAATACAGCTAGCGAATACTCGATTATATCCTGCCCTGTAGCCATTACTGTATCCGACTGGGCATCCGCGTTTGGAGTCGGGAGGAGTTTCATTTACTGACGCAGTGGTTGTTGAAGCTACAAAAGATATTACCAGGAAAATAGATGATGTCCTTTTTACTGTTAATTTTCCAATTCGCCCTCCTATTTTGTTCATCCTATTTTGTTCAATTTGATACGACTAGAACTACTGATTTTTCAATTCACTTCCCCACGGCAAAGGCACTAAGTAAATATTATTTAATTTAATTTAATTTAATTTAATTTAATTTAATAGTGATTTTACCAAATAGTTATTTTACCAGCGAGTCATTTATAACAATTTGAGGTATTTCTAATGAAGAAAGTAATATTTACCATGTTAATGGTCAGTCTATTAGCAGTTAGTGTTGCTGGCTGTGCGTCTACACAGGATGTGGCACCCAGCAATGCCAATGAAGCAGTATACCCTGCAATTTCTGGAACCTCATCAGTAAATGAAACTACTACCAACACGGGTAATAGCACGGATAATATTACTGCAGACAGAGCAAAGAAAATCGCTCTTGCTCATGCCGGACTTACAGAAGCCAACGTTACTTTTGTTAAGGCA
>JAMPIU010000022.1 GCA_023667845.1 Dehalobacter sp.
ATCCATTGGATCAGTGACTTCCTTTTTCTTTTTACAAACATCACATTCATCTTCCCAATAAGAAGCTACATGATTAAATGGGAGATGCATCCCAAATTTGCGAGCGCAATCATCGCAAATTTTCTTTACGTCTTTTACTATTCTTTCCATTCTTTTGGCCAGTTATCTAAATCTAAAACGGAATTTTTAAATGCCTTTCCGATTAGTTTGTGCGTTCCTCTGAGATCTTTTATTGTTTCCCAATTTTGAAGAGCACTAACTTCAGCATATCCATTAGGCGTCCCATTTTCGTCATAATAAACTTCTATTATGGAAAACATGCGAATATCGTCATGCGCTGCTAATTCAGGATTGCATTCTTTGAATTCTTCTTTGTATGAAAAAATCTTAGTTCCTATGCGATAATTCCATCCCATTATTCAATTGGAGTTTCTTTTGATTTAGGACCTTTTACAAGCATAATGATTAATGCAATAATAGCAAAAATATCAATCAATATAACGTTGCCAGGATTTACTGCGCCACCCGACATTCCAGCTCCAAATCCGATAGAAAAGCCAACTAAAAGAGCAATACCTATGGGTATAAGGGAGAGCCATTTCCAACCTTTGCGCCAAACAAAAATTGTGAGAATAATTT
This sequence comes from Dehalobacter sp., assembly GCA_023667845.1. Taxonomy (NCBI): domain Bacteria; kingdom Bacillati; phylum Bacillota; class Clostridia; order Eubacteriales; family Desulfitobacteriaceae; genus Dehalobacter; species Dehalobacter sp. The sequence goes on from JAMPIU010000022.1 coordinate 640, forward strand.
CGATAATTAACATGTTGAGATTTTTAAAAGTAAATACTAAAAAGTTGTGGCCAAAGAGGGATTCGAACCCTCGCGCCTTTCGGCACACGCTTTTGAGGCGTGCGTGTCTACCAATTCCACCATTTGGCCAAATGGGAGAGGAACTTTCCGGTATTCCTCTCCTTTTTCCCGTGGGAGCAACCCCTCAAGGTTTGGGAACCTACGTGGCTAGTCAATAGTCCGCCACAATCCGACCATGCAGTTATATTAAGGAATGCCTGCCGCATACCCCCTCGCTAACCTTTGAGGGAAAGGAACGCGTAACCCTGCGTGGGTGCTATTGTAAAATCCGAGAATTCCGAAAAGAGTATTTTTCTTTTGTATGGCCGGGCGCATCGAACTTTTTAGGCCACCGATTGCTCGGTTTTAACCCCAGGCCGACTTTGTTTTATCAGTTAAATGGATTGCTCCTCCTGAATTTATTTTCAAAGTACTATGTTCGACCGTTTCCCGATCCCAGCATCTACGAGAGACCTGATTGGACCGACACTCCTTGAGTGTTCGTGGATACCTCACGGTACCGGTACTACCTTAGGACCGTTATTGCATCGAAGTAACTCTAATACTTACTACGGATGTGAAAGAACTTGCGGTTCAAAGAGGATTCGAACCCCTATCCCACCTACTCCAAGCGTCTTCGTGATATCCCTCGAACGCTCCTCCTCAGCGGACTACTCCATCATTGAGTTTTGCTACTTATGCACTTTCACAAAAATCAACTTCAGTACTGAACCATTTAAGTTTTAGGTTACTTTATCACCACTTTGCATCCCACCACAGGCGCCAGTTTGGATCAATTTGGCCAGGAAACTTCGTCCCTTCAGCTGGTAAGGCGTCCGAACTACTAACCTTTTATGCCTGGGTGCTTGCGGTCTCGCAGTTTCACCTGCGAATTGATGCCTTGTGGATAGTCACCCAAATCCAAAATCAGAAGCTATAAGGAGTCTCGTGCTAGCTGGACTTCTATTTACACTTCCCGCCGTTTTGTGATCTTCAATTCTTTAAAGAACG
>JAMPIU010000023.1 GCA_023667845.1 Dehalobacter sp.
AACCAACAGCTTTTAGTATGCCTTTATCAGCGTTTTCTCCAAGGCAGCCCGGGCATTCAAATATTACCTTCCTGGTCTCATAACGGTCAAGCAAGCCTGGCTTTAAATTTCTGAAAAATTGCAGGGCTTCAGCTCCTACCCCACCGCCAATCGCGCATTCAAGTGACTTCTGCTTTGCCTTTTGGAAAAGATCCTGTGCTATCTCAAATATTTCCGGAGCGTTGATATCTTCCCTGGACATGCCCATTGAACCGGTCATATCTACCCTTCCAAGGACGATACCGTCCAGTTCGCTAATCTCATCCAATGCCAACATGCGGTCAAAATTTTTATACCCGTCAATAGTTTCGATATTGACGCAGAAGGAAACTTCCCTGCGCTCGTCCTCCGGAAAAGCCATCTTGATCGCAAGTAAAAATTTTTTTAGCGCGTGAGGCGATTCCACCATTGGGCCGACAACCCTAGCTACACCGATTACCCGGGCTTCATACATATCCCTGAGCGCCTCGCAACCGCCTATTTTTATAGTTAAACCAAGACCAGCCCTGGTCACGACCTCCTTTAAGCGAAGAGCTTCCTCCATGCGTGTTCCTTCAGCTTCAAATTCCGCCTTAACACCTACCACATAATGGTTTTCTCTGAGGTCTTTTAAGACATCCACCATTTTTTTCTCCAAGCTGTTCATAGGTAACATCCCTTCATATATCAATTCACATTTGTAAAAATAATTTTGATTTAATCCGGCTTCCATTCTGGTATAAGCATGTTATCAAGAAACTCCCGGCGATCTAAAAACGGGTACATATCTTCCAGTGGCTTTGAAACCATCGTCCCGTCCGGCAGTTTTTGCGAAGAAACCCTTGGCAAGAACATTTGTGACTGGGACATGGCCACATCGCACAGGAACGGGCCCGGTGTTTTCAGGACCTCTTTAATCTTATCAGCCATATCGGCATGGCTTGATATCCTGTTGGCATTGATGCCATAGGCTTGGGCAACTTTTACCATGTCAGGAAAACCGACGCCGCTTGCATCTGATTCCCCCACCAAAAAGCCGTTAAAATAATTGGTCTGAGTAGTTCTTATAGACAGGTAGCCACCGTTGCTGAAAACAAATATTTTAACTGGCAGCTTATTATAGACAATTGTTTGAAGCTCCTGTATATTCATCTGTATGCTGCCGTCCCCCGCGAAACAGATAACCCGTCCCCTGTCGTTTGCAACACAGGCGCCGATCGCTACAGGCAAATCATAACCCATCGACGCAGTCCCGGAATTCCCCAACAACCTCTGCCCGTTTTTGAGCCGTATGGCCTGAAAGGTAACTACACAAGCGGCGCCATTCCCTGCAACTATGATATCTTTTTCTTCCAGTACATCTGAAATAGTGCCAATAAAAGCATAGGGGTTAACATAATCCTTTTCTATGTAATACTCCGGCAGTACCACAGGATATCTGTTCTTCCTGCCCCCGCACCATGAAATCCACTCAGTTTTAGGCTGTATGGGATTCAAACCCAACTTTGACAGAAAAACATCGATAAAGTATTTTGCGTCACTGTGCACCGCCATGTCCGGAAATATTGTAGGTTTTTTCAGTTCCGCCGGATCAATGTCAACAACAGCCCGGAAAGCTTCCCTGGCAAAAGCCTTATACGTATAACCTATCTGCCGAATATTTAAACGGCAGCCTATACTGATCAGGAGGTCGGAATTCTGCAGGATGAAATTGCCGGCACGGTCGCCAACAGTCCCCGGTCTGCCAAAATATAAAGGGTGTTCTTCATACAGCAGGTCGTGAGAGTTCCAGGCCGTTAGAACTGGGATATTTAACCTCTCGATAACTTTTAAAAAGTCTTCATGCGTATGTCCCGTCCGGATGCCGCTGCCGGCGAGTATTACCGGCCGGTTGGCGTTACGGATGCGCTCCAATAATTCTTCAACCTGGCACTCGACTCTATATTTATCAAAAAAATCCTCAGATTGATCTGGCTCAAATGGATACAGGTCTTTCTCATCCACATAAGCAGCTTGTACATCAAGAGGAATGTCCAACCAAACCGGTCCGGGACGGCCAGTTGTTGCTAAATGAACAGCCTTTTCAAAATGATAACGAATGGACAGTGGCTCATTCACCATAACTGAATACTTGGTTATCGAACGAACGATTTCAGTTATGTTGACTTCCTGGTCACCAAGCTGTCTGAGCGGCAGTCCGGTACTGGCCACCGTAGTGCCGTACCTGACCTGGCCTGATATATAGAGAGCGGGGATGGAATCCTGCCACTGTCCCAGTACGCCTGTTATTGTGTTTGTTCCTCCGGGACCGGTTGTTACAATGGCAACTCCTATTCTGCCTGTAATCCTTGCATAGCCCTCAACGGCAATAGCGCTTGCCTGCTCGTGATGATTGCATATAAACTCCATATCTTTGCACCGGCCAACGGAATCATTGAGATGCATCGCGCCCCCGCCAGTTATCATAAAAACGTGCCTGACACCCAGTTCTAATATTTTATTGGTGATATAATCTGAAACTTTAATCATTAATAGTTAAACCACCCGGTTAGTTATTTATCGTTAATTAAAAGTTCTTTTCTTATTGAATCTATATTCTTAAGATAATAATAATAAAGGTCACTAATAGTATTATCTAATGGACTAATTCTAAATTCGTTGTATTCACTTTTTAAACGTTTGTTGTCGCCACTGTATTCTATTCCCAGCCCGGGTTTCCCAACTAATATTGATAAATTGTTACCTGAAATATCCCTTACTTTTTCTGCTATTGTATAAAGACCAACTGCTTGATCGGGAGTAACATTGTATGCTTTATATTTACCTTCATTATGTAAGAAATTATCAATCACCGGCATAAGGTCGTCAATATACAGGTAGTCAAAGCGCCTGTTTTGTTTTATTGTTATCGGCAGATTAAAGAGTGTTTTACATATGGCGTTTGAAATAAACCTAATTGAATAATCTTCATGTTTTCCAAACACACCGAAAAGCCGCAGTTCAACCGCATTTTCCATCTTTTCAATATGTCTTGCACAGATATATTTTGAAAACCCGTGTTCATCAACAGGAACAAACGTATCGAAATAATCTTCTTTCATTTTTGGTTTGTATTTTCTCATATCGTATACAGCGCCGGAGCTCAAGAAAATTAATTTCCCGTAAAATCCGGAACACCGGACTATATTGAAAAACATCCTGGTATTACTGTACAGAAGGTTAGTTGGATCTTTTGCGTTACGGTGGCCAGGTTTTACAGCACCATGTATAACCACATCAACAGGATTTAGTTTAAAAAATTCCCTGACAGCGTTTTCATCCAGGAGTTCTAATTCCCTGTGGGTGGGAGCGATAATCTGATATCTTTGACTAAAGTATTCAATTAGATTTCTCCCAATAAAACCGCTTCCGCCAGTAACTAATACTTTCAATCTAAAACCTCACAGTACATAAAAGGGATTTAAACACCTTATTAAATATTTTGAAAAATCTCGACTAACCCACTTTTAACTTTTTTATTTTTATCTCCTCAAAGCCTACCTTGTCCGACAGAATAAAATTAGGACGCTGTTTAACTTCTTCATAAATGAGACCGATATACTCACCTATTACTCCAAGCATTGTGAACAGGAAGCCAAACATCAGCAGCATGACTGACATGATTGACCCAAAGCCAGGGAAGGGTACGCCCCAAAACAGCGCCTTAATCACCGTAGTCCCCAGGAATATGAAAGAAAGAATTGAAAGACACAGGCCAATAATTGTTATCATTTTGAGGGGTATGTACGTATGAGCAAAGATCCCTTTCAGTGCCAATTCAAGGACTTTGAGGGTGGGAGCGTTTGAAACACCACCGAAACGCGGGTCTCTATCGCATTCCACACCAATCGACTTGAAGCCCACCCAGGCGAAAAGCCCGCGCACAAAACGGTTGCGCTCCTGCATGCTGTTTATAGTCTTATAAACCTTTTTGTCAATCAAGCGAAAGTCGCTTACGTTTCTAGGCAGCATACCGCCTGTCATTTTATTGCTCAGGTAATAAAACAGCTGTGAATTAAACCTTCTTATAATATTTGTGCCTTGCCGCTTAGTTACGATCTGGTAGACGTTTTCATAACCTTCCTCCCATTTCTTTACAAACTCGCTAATCAGCTCGGGAGGGTCTTGCAAATCCGCAGCCATAATCACCGCCGCGTCGCCTGTGGCATGACTGAGACCGGCTGTTATTCCGCCGTCCATTCTAAAGTTTCTGGCCAGACGGAGTATCTTAAACCTTTTATCATGCTCATGAATTTTAAGCAGTCTTTCGTATGTATTATCAGTCGAGCCGTTTTCAACAATTATTGTCTCAAAATCATACCTGCTGTTTTCCTTAAAAACCCCCGACAGACGCCTTGCCAGTTCTTCAACAGAATCCTCTTCGTTATAAGCAGGCACAACTATGGAAATCAGCTTTTTCGAATCACTACCCAAGGTACTCCGTCCCCCCTAGAAATTTATATACTCTTTTATTTTTTCTACCATGTAATTAACCATTTCAACAGTCATCCCGGGGTAAACACCAAGCCAGAATGACTGGTTCATTACTATGTCAGTGTTCTTTAAATCCCCTACTATCCTGTACCCTTCACCAACTGCCCTCATTTCGTCGAAGCAGGGATGTTTAATTAAATTACCGGCGAAAAGCATCCTGGTCTGTATCCCGTGTGTTTCGAGATGGTTTACCAGATCGTCCCTCGTAAAGCCGGCATCGTTTTTAACGGTGAGCAGGAAACCGAACCAGCTCGGATCGGTGTTTTCCGCAGCTTCCGGCAATATGAAATATTTATTCAGGCAGCTCAGCCCGTCATGCAAAATCCGCCAGTTTCGTTTTCTGGCTTCTGTAAAGCTGGGCAGCTTATCTATCTGAGCGCACCCTATAGCTGCCTGCAGGTCGGTCGCTTTTAAATTATAACCGAAGTGTGAATAGACATATTTGTGATCATAACCGTAAGGAAGCTCTCCAAACTGCTGATTAAATCTATTTTTACAGGTATTGTCGCGACCTGAGTCACACCAGCAGTCGCGGCCCCAGTCGCGGAATGACTCGATCAGTTTCTTTAGCACATGATTATCCGTGTAAACAGCACCGCCCTCGCCCATGGTCATATGATGGGGGGGATAAAAACTCGATGTGCCAATATCCCCGATGGTCCCGGTATAAACCCACTTACCCTTATAGAAATATCTTGAGCCTAGGGCGTCACAGTTATCTTCAACCAGCCACAAATTGTGTTTGTCGGAAAAATCACGTACTGACTTTAAATCAAATGGATTGCCAAGAGTGTGCGCGATCATCACGGCTTTTGTTTTTGTAGAAAGGGCCTGTTCAAGTATGCTGCAATCTACGTTATATGTCGGGAGGGCAATATCTACAAATACCGGGACAGCTCCGTACTGTATTACCGGCGCTACGGTAGTCGGAAACCCAGCCGCTACCGTGATTACCTCGTCACCCCTGTTTATTCTTCTGTCTTTTAATAACGGCGATGTCAAAGCCATAAAAGCCAGCAAGTTGGCCGACGATCCCGAATTCGTCAAGGAACAGTGTTCTACTCCCAGGTACTTGGACAGTTTTTTTTCAAACTTATCGCAATAGCGTCCGGTGGTGAGCCAGAATTCCAATGACGCGTCCACAAGATTTATGATCTCTTTTTCATCAAAAACACGACCGGCGTATGCTATCCTGTCACCAAGCTTATAAACATATTTCTTGCTCTCATGTTTTGATTCATAATGCTTTACAGAACAAAAAAGAGCCGCTTTCCTTAAACCTTCTTCTAATATCCCTTTTCGTATATTTTCATTGTGTTCTACAGAGGGCAAGATTATTAAATCAACTTTATTTCCCATTTCTTCAGGAATTTTTATGTTCAGGTAGCCGTCTTTGCTTACTTCCAAACATTGTTTAATCAAATCCATTTTTTTTACCCCGGCCTTATATAGTTTTGTAGCACCATGCTGGTTTCCCCTGATGAGCTTTCTTAACATAATTTTTTATCTGGTTTAATGTATAAGAATATATGTTTGCGCTATTGTTTTTATAATATTGTAAATACCATTTAACTGTCTCTTCCATTGCCTCAGACACATTATATACCGGGTACCAGCCCAGAATATTATTGGCCCTAGTACAGTCCAGTTTTAAGAAGTTGGCCTCGTGAGGCGCATTTTTGTTTTCCTCAGATAAATCCGTCCAGGCGCCGCAGCCCCATAGCTTTATTGCCTGATCTACAATATCCCGCACCTTGATATTCCCAGAAGCGCCTGGCCCAAAATTCCAGGCTGCGTTGTAACTCTTATGATCAGAAAACATTAGAGCTGCCAGCCAGAGGTAGCCGGCAAGAGGCTCCAGCACATGCTGCCACGGCCTCACAGCGCCGGGGTTCCTCACTGGCACTGGCCTATCAGCTGTCAATGCTCTGATAATGTCAGGCACGATACGGTCTGCCGCCCAATCGCCGCCTCCGATAACGTTTCCGGACCGTGCGGTAGAAACCGCAGCCTTCCTGAAGCCTGTTTCAGTACTTCCGAAAAATGATTTCCGGTATGAATCTGTAACCAGCTCTGCACAGGCCTTGCTTGAACTGTATGGATCAAAACCGCCCAGGGGGTCATTTTCCCTGTACGAGAAAGCCCATTCCCTGTTTTCATAGCACTTGTCGCTTGTAATTATTAAACAGGCACGGACGCTATCAGTTTTACGTACAGCTTCAAGGATATTAAGAGTGCCCATCACATTTGTTTCATACGTATTTACTGGTTCTATATAGGACCGGCGCACCAGCGGCTGAGCGGCAAGATGAAACACTACCGCAGGTTTGTATTCGTTAAATAGCGACTCTAACTTATCCCTGAACCGCACATCTCCAATAACACTTATTATCTTTTTCTCTAAACCAATGGTCTCAAAAAGGCTTGGTTCAGCCTTAGGATTAAGGGAATAGCCTACTACCTTCGCCCCCAAAGCTTCTAACCAGATTGACAGCCAGGCTCCCTTAAACCCAGTGTGACCGGTAACAAACACTGTTTTATTTTTATATATACCGTTAAATATATTTTCCACAATTAACACCACATTTTCCAGGGCGCTTTGCCGCTGTTCCACAGGTTTTCCAGCAGTACCTTGTCTCTTAGAGTATCCATCGGCCTCCAAAAACCATAATGTTTATATGCAGCCAACTGTCCTTTCGCCGCCAGATTTTCCATGGGCTCTTTTTCCCAGAGTGTTGCATCACCTTCAATGAAATTAAAAACATCTGGTTCAAGCACAAAGAAGCCTCCGTTAATCCACGTGCCGTCACCGGTCGGTTTTTCCTGAAATGACGAAACACCACCTTCCGGTTCAATCCACAGTGACCCAAACCGCCCCGGTGGCTGCACTGCAGTCACTGTGGCAAGCCTGTGTTGATTTTTGTGGAATTCTACCAACTCGTTGATATCCACGTCAGCCAGACCGTCCCCGTAGGTGAGCATAAATGTATCCCTGCCAAGGTATTCCCTTATCCTTTTCAACCTGCCACCGGTCATGGTTTCCTGACCTGTATCCACCAATGTCACCTTCCACGGTTCAACATGTCTCTGGTGTATTTCCATGGTGTTGTGTTCCATGTCAAAAGTGACATCACTCATGTGCAGGAAATAATTTGAGAAATATTCTTTGATCATATAACCCTTGTAACCGAGGCAGATAATAAAATCATTATATGCATAGCTGGAGTAGATCTTCATTATATGCCACAAGATCGGCCTACCGCCTATCTCCACCATAGGCTTGGGCTTGACAATAGTTTCTTCGCTCAACCTAGTCCCAAGTCCACCGGCCAGAATTACTACTTTCATTTTCTTCTCCCCTTATTAGCAAAAAAGGTATATATTGTTGTATAATTATTAGAGATTTCGACATGGACACATAATAGCCTTTAATTTTATACTTAATTTAACTGTATTTACAGATATATTTATTAAATGAGATTTATGAACGAGGTGTAGTAACTTTTGCCAAATAAAATTTTAGTCCGTCGTCTTTTTGCATTAATAATCTGGTTCTCGTTCAGCATTGGCAGTTTAAGCTGGTGGAGACAAATAGCCAGTTTAAAACCTGAGGACATGCCTATCTGGTGGCCTTGTGAAAACGCTTCATTCTTACCCGGTACCTGGGTATTCTTTC
>JAMPIU010000024.1 GCA_023667845.1 Dehalobacter sp.
CCGCTTCAGGCTGCTTTTAAAGTCTCTGACGAAGTCCTTATGAGAGCAGTAAAAGGCATAACCGAACTGATTACAAAGCCCGGACTTGTCAACCTCGACTTTGCAGATATAAGAACTGTGATGCAAAACGGGGGCGTTGCCATGATAGGGCTTGGAGAATCAGACGGTGAAAACAAAGCTGTCGAATCAGTCCAGAAAGCACTGCGCAGCCCGCTCCTTGACGTGGATATATCTGGTGCAACTTCTGCCCTTGTTAACGTGGTTGGAGGCCCTGATATGACTATTTCTGAAGCAGAATCTGTGGTACAGGAAGTTTACAACCGCATAGACAGCAATGCCCGCCTTATCTGGGGCGCCCAGGTTGACCCTGACCTCGAAAAGACAGTGCGTACAATGATAGTGGTTACAGGAGTTACCTCTGCCCAGATTTATGGGCACGGAAACGACAAGAACATCACATATAAGTACGGAATTGACTTCGTAGAATGATCAGAGGAATGAAGAAATAAAAATGGATAATAACGTTCGGTTGGAGATAAATACTGTTTTCCTCCTCTTAAATAAAAAGAAGGAACGTAGGGATATAAATCCAATCGAAAACTATTTTTATGGTAAATGCAGTATGATGCCGATACAATTTGGCACCAAAAATGAGAATTTTTGCTGACACGATTAGGGGTTTTATATGAGTTATAATCCTGCGTCTAAATTTTTGGATGTATAAAAGATCGTGCCAGTGATATCTTCATATATTAGGAATCAATAATATAATCCGCCCGTTCTTCCTGAGAAGTAAAATCCGATATTCTGCGAGATAAAAAGCAAATTCGGGCATATACCATACAGATGAAGAGCAGCGCGCGAAATTCCAGATAAAATTAAATATGTACATAAAAACCTGGATGTGAATTAATGGTAGAATCCACGTTTGAACCGAATATAACTACAAAAAGCGTTGGTCAGGCAATCCGGGCACACCTGAGAGTCCTGAAACTTACGAAAAAACCGTCCAGGGAAGAGTTCTTGACCATTGCCAAAGTTGCAGGTGCCGGTATTCTGGCTGTGGGCGCAATTGGATTTATAATCTATGTACTGCTGACAATGTTGCCCCAGTGGGTGGCCAAATGAGTGAGGATTCCCAGATATTCGTTATCAAAACCACGGCAAACCAGGAAAGGTCAGTTGCAATGGCGCTTGCCAGGATTGCAAAAAAGGAGAAACTGGACATAAGGGCAATCCTTGCTCCTGATGAGCTTAAAGGATACGTCCTTGTCGAGGCTCCGAAATCCGGAACTGTCGAACTGGCAATCCAGACAATCCCTCATGCAAGAGCCCTTGTAAAGGGGAGTTCTTCAATCTCTGAAATAGAACACTTCCTCAAGCCCAAACCAGTAGTGACTGGAATCAAAGAAGGGGCTATAATTGAGGTCACCTCCGGACCCTTCAAGGGAGAAAAAGCCCGGGTTAAAAGGGTTGACGAAGGGCATGAGGAAATTACTGTGGAACTCTTCGATGCTGTGGTTCCGATCCCAATTACGATTCGCGGCGACACCGTAAGAATACTCAAAAAAGAGAACGAGTAAGCCAGAATCAGAAGGGAATACCGAAAATTCAAACTTATTAATAAA
>JAMPIU010000025.1 GCA_023667845.1 Dehalobacter sp.
GGAAGGACCAAGCTGGCGCATAGAAAACCGGAAAACCATACTGAATGGTCTTGAAAAATAGGTTCCAAAGTGGTATCCAAAATATGCGCGTTTTTGGTATCTTTTATATTGACGTTTACAGCTGTCAGGCAGGATAACATTTGAATTTAGCAAAAGAAGTGCCTTTGACTTTTTCAACAGTAACAAAGGTAGGACTTGCAAACTTCGATCACGTACCACATTTGAGGAACTTAAAAGTTATTTACAGTGCAACTTAAATTCAGAGCCGGCGGTCTCTATTGATGGAGAATTGACAGAATACAGGTTGAACTCAGCTGTAGGATGGGGTTATGAAGTTGAGTGGATTAGTTGTGACGCTGTCAATATTGTCACCTATCTTACAGATGGCACAAAAGAAAAGGAAGTATTTAAGAGTAAAAATCAATTACAAAAAAAGTCTGTTAGAATTGGTGAATCAGAACGCTAAACAGGTTCAAGCATACAATGTAATCGCTGGCACAAGCATCTCATTTGAAGTACAAGGTGTGTTATATAATTCAAACACACCAGACAATAAAAGAAATTGGATTATTTGGGGTACGGAGAAAGTTGAGGAGGACGAAGTCGAAGAACTGTTTTAATTTACGCATATACTAAAATGAGTAAATTTAGTCGACAAGATAAGGGTGTACAAATTCAAAGGCGTTAAATGCCTCTTTTACTCACAGAGAGAATAGATTTTCGGCATACCACCAGCTTCTATAATCTTGCCAATTTCGATTAGCCCAAAAACAATCAATGCCCTGACGTAAATATAAGGGGTGTCTGTATCTGGGTATAATACTTTCACATAAGGTGCAAGATCATCAAAAGAGCCAACACTATAATTGCTACCATTGCTATCGGAGACAGCATATGTGGCTGGGTCAAATATACCATAGTAATTTTTAACTGCGTATGCAAAAGCAAATTTTGCGGCAGATGTTCCGTGATCGAATTTTCCTGTTGCAACCAACCTATCTGCCACATCGTTAGCGGCTTTTGACAAGCGGAAGTTAGTTATATCGTTCATATCTATCACCTCCAATTATTGCAGTTCTATTGTTGTGCGGAAAGAGCCATACTTTCTCAGGCGATACTCTTTCTTGAGTGTGCTTCCCAAGACCTGCCTTGCAGTTTGACCGTCAATCTCGTCCGTGTACGCCAAAAGAATAATCTGATCGGACATTAACGGAAGAGCCTTTGTTATGTTCTTCTTATGGGTTGGGTCAAGACGTCCGAATGGCGAATCCATAATAATGGGTCCGCTTAGGGGAGCGTTCTTGTGTAAAGCACCAATCAAAGATAAAGCCACAATATGCTCAAATCCAGCAGAACGGAACGGAATAATTTCACCAGAGCGATGCTGTATGGAGAGACCATAATTATCGTTGATCTTCAATGCTGTATAATCAGAGTCGCTACTAATATTACAGAAAAGCTCTGTGGCATCACGTTCGACTTCCGTTTTCAACTTGTCACGATATGCGGCGATACCATCGTTAAACAACTGATGGAGTGATGCACAGATTTCGACCTTTTTTACTGCAAGATTCAAATCCGCATCAGAAGTGCCAGCTTTGCGCACTTTTTCTTCAAGGCTTGCTAAAGCGATGTCCGCCTCTTTTATTTTATCTTTAGTTGCCTGAATGCCTTCCTTGAGGTTTTCAATCTTGGAATAGCACTTAACCAAATTCTGTGCATTCTCTTTTGTGGCAGAAGTAAGGTCACTAACATTTCCGTAGCGGCTAATTTCATCTCGCAAATCCTTGAGTTGGCCTTTTGCGTCATCAATTTGTACTAAAAGGTCAGCCAACTGATTCTCGTAAACCTTGAGAACCTGGGCATTTGTTGCGCTCTGCATACTTTCCAAAGATGCCTGACGGATTTGAAGAATCTTCATGCGTTCGATTTCTTCAGAAGAAAGTCCTCCGAATTCTCCAGGCTCTTCATCAAGACGCTTTTTTAGGGCAGTTACATGAGCTTCATCTACATCCTGATCGCAGCATTCACAATGATGCGTCTCTACGATGTGTTGAATGTAAGTCATAAGCCGGGTAGCCGACTCGTGGGTATTGTGCTTTTGCTGGAGTACGGACAGTTCTGATTTAACCTGAGACAAGATTTCTGCCGTTCGCTTACCAATCACATATCTCCAGACATCTTTTGTTGCAACGACAATTGACTGTAAAAGGCCGTCACGTGTAGCCTCTTTTGCAGCAATATCACTCTCCAGGTGTTCCATGTTCTGGATTAAACTCCTGAGATGCTCGTTCTGTTTTCCTTCGTCCTCAAGTTTTGCTCTAAGATTCTGTGCCTCATCATATGCCGCTTGAAGCCGTTCCAGTTCTTTTGTTTGCTCGTCCTTCTTTGCCGTTTCTGATTCAATCTGTGCAGCATACTTTTCTGTCTGCTTATTTGCCTGAGCTGCTTTTGTCTGCTCCTTACGGTATTCGCCAAGTACAAAAGAGGTATCGTTTGTGGCACTTGTCAGAATAGGGACTCCCAAAATGGACTCAATGGATTTCTTGATTTTTTCGCCGACAGAGGTTTCATCCTTTACAAGCTCTTCGTATTCCTGCAGCAATTCGCCATCAAACAGGAAGAAGCGGGATACTTCCTCTGGCATTATCATCGCAATCTCATGTTCCTTGTTAGGAGGGAAATGCCCGTCAACTTTAAGAAAAACATCCTGGACATAGTCATCGTTCTTTGTAGGAATCGTTATACCGGAGCGGACGCTGTATTGGCGGGTGAGTTCATATCTCTTGCCATCGTAGAGCATTTTCAGAACGACTTTAAAGTCGTATTTGCCCGCTTTCATCCCTTCTCTGTTCACCAATTTCAGAATATCGTCTACTGTTTCATGTCGGTACTGGAATCGCCCGAACAGAGCATAACGGAAGAGGTTTAAGAGCGTGGTTTTACCATGTCCGTTGTCTCCCCAAATAAGAGTAACACCATCACCATCTCCGAAGTCAATCGTCTGCTCACCTTCATAAGGGCCAAAATTATTTATGGTCATACTTGTAAACTTCAACATAACAAACAGCCCTCCTTGTTAAATTGTTACCGTTTTCAGAAAGTCATCTATGACTTTCTGAGTGTTGTGCCTTGCTTTTGTCCTGTCGTCTTGAGACGAAAACTCCGCATTTATGATTTCCTGAATCAAAGACATGGGTATTTCGGGATGTTGCTCATCTCTGATTTTTTCTAATACGGAAATCAGCTCGTTGATTTCGATGTTAGTCAATGTCATCCTCCTCCATTCCGGTGTTCTGTAAACTGTTATAATCAATCTGGTAATCAATGGCTATATTCTTCAAATCAGTAACACAGGCTGGGTTTTCTGCGCCTATACCAAATTGAATCGCTCTTGATAATTCACCGATAATAATTGACATGGACTTAGGCGTTTCTTCAGATTCGACAATTGGAACTGTAATCGCATCATATAGATGGGCAAAGAGTTTACCACGCGAATTTCTGAGAATTCTTCCTCTGCGCTGAATGAATTCTCTTGGATTTTGTGAAGAAGCAAGGATCAAGGCGTGTGTTGTTGAAGGAATATCAACACCTTCATCTAAGCATTTAATCGAAACCAAGACACCACCGTTTTTTGCGAAATATCGGAGTGTTTCGTCACGATCACCTTCCATATCTGCATAGTACTCAAATGCATCAAAACCAGCATCAATCGCACTGTTCAATACAGCCTTTAGCTGTGTGATATTGTCGCAATATATTATCCAACTCTGTCCTCTCACATATTCTCTAAGGAGAAGATTAATGGCCAGAGGAACCTTGCCAGATGCGTTTTTTACAATACGCGCTCTATTAATCAACAGCTGTTTCAGCCGTGTGTTGGAAGAAATACTTGTGTCAGCATTGCCATTGGCTTTCATACGAGCCATCAGCTGGCTTATCTGCTTTGTTACATCGTTCCATTCTTCCTGTTCCTTTAGTGTAAGAGTTATGGTTAATGGTTTATAAAAATATTTTGTCAAAACGCCACTTTTAATTGCATCATTCAGCGTATATGGCGGCGGCACGAGGCCACCAAAATACTCAAAGAGTGCCGCCGTGCCTTCGGGGTCTCCATATCTGCGTGGTGTGGCAGACAAGCCTAATCTCGCACCCGCGTTGATATTCAATGCGTTGCGTCTCCTAGGGCTTCCCAACCGGTGAACTTCATCAGCTACGACAAAAAGATGCGCACCTTGTGACACGCTTTTTACAAAATCCTCTGAGCATGCTGTGTCCATAGTTGCGAGGATAATACGGTGGGTAGATCCGCCATCACTCGACCAAGATGCCAAAGTGCCGGGTTTTTTCCACTCGTTGTTGTTATCGCCACAAAGGAGATAGAATATTTGATCTTCGATCAAGGTTTCTCTTAATTCCCGATCCCACTGTTTTAAGAGGTCCCTGGATGGAACTAAGACCAGCACAACTTCATTTCTCTTGAAAGCATCATGAATTGCACACATAGCGGTGAAGGTTTTTCCGCTTCCTGTGGCGTGTTCTAAAATGCCGCGGCGATTATTTTTTACCCATGTTTCAAGCGCATTTACTTGATGTGGGCGAGGAATGCGGCTTCCGGCATGTTTACTGGGTTTCCATTTTTGGGCCTTGCTTTCTTCCACATGAATTTCGTCCAGTAATTCGTACCATTTTACTCCTTCTGCTTTAGTCCGTAATATTTCCTTGGACGCGTTTGGGAACCGGTAGACAATAATTCCCGGAACAGATCCTGACCATAGTTTTTCAAAAAAAGCTGATGCATCATCAACACGTTCTGCATCGCGACTATCAATCCAATTGGGAAACACATCAATAGACTCCATGTTTCCGTCTGAGGACAGCCCTTTGTATGTTTCGTTCATGGAGCCACGGAAGCCCACTTTATTACCTTCGGAATCCGTAAAAATCCCAACTTTATCGTGAAATAGCCTCCTTGCGTTTGGAGATTCGTTGCCTGTAGGAACAGCAATTTTCACATCTATAATTCCTTTTGAAATCATATATGCCAGGAGCTTTGCGGGAGCAGTTAAAAATGGGTCATCAAATAAATCTTGCACTTCTTTTGCAAGCGACTCAGCAAGTAGTTCATCGTTTTTTGCAGAATAGCCTTTAGCCAATGCAGATGCATCTTCATCAGACACATACGGTGAACATATCAAGCGCATTTTTCCGCTGTTTTCAATGAATTCCCGTAGCGCGTCCCATGCAATAATGTAAATAGTGCTTCCAAAATACCCGGAGATTCTGTCATAAAGGCTGGAGTATCTCATGCATGGAAGATAAAACATATCTGCTATGTCATGCTCTGCCTTATTATAAGAAGTTAGGTAGGTTTGTTCTTTAAGTCCCATCATTTACCTCCGAGCAATTCTTCGTGCATGATATCCATGCGGCGAATTATAGCATCATACAGATACTGTGGACGGGCGCAGACGATCCTTTCATTATTATGTCTAACCGTTTCAGATACCTTTGTATAAAGAGATTTAACAATCACATCTGCTTTAACCTGCATATTGCCACTGTATGCAAAATCGCTATGTTTATCTGCATCCCAAAATGTAAAAGATATATCTTCACCGTCTCGTACTAATGCGCCTATAATGGGCAAACGCCCATCGGAGTAGTCAAGTTGCCCACGTTCGCCTCGTTGTTGACCGGGAAGGATTACTTGTATTTTATATTCATCTAATGCACGACCACCAGGTGGATTTGTGCAGTTCCACAGATATACACGTAAACGCAGATTCCTTGGTTGCAAATCCACAAGAAGAGGAGAGTATGATGTATCGCTATGCCAAACGACATGACCACCAAGTCCTTCAATAAAAATGGTGTTCAATTCTTTTTTACTGAGTCTCTTGCCCTTTGCCATAATCTTTTCCTCCAGCAATAGCGTGAAGTCGAGAATTCGCCTGAGCTACATATTCCTCCACAACATCAAATCCAGCAAAATGCCGTCCGAGAGAAAGCGCTGCATATCCCGTTGTTCCGCTTCCCATCCAAGGATCCACGACCAAGTCATTTTCTTCTGTTGTGGCTTTTATATACTTTTTGGGCAGATACAATGGCTGTGTAGCGGGATGGTCATCTATACGAGCCGAAACTCCCCCGCTTATAATGTTTTTAGGTAATGCTCCAAGCGGATTGGGAGCTATCATTTTGTTTTTACGAACATATGTGTTTCCGTTTGATCGAGGTTTGTATTCATAGGATTCGTATGTTTGAACGCTATGCGATTCATATGGTCTACGAATCGCATCGAGATTAATGGTCCATTTTGGAGATTTTGAAAACCATAGATTCTGCTCATATGCATCTTGACAAGCTACACGAAGCCCAGTCGGTGCAGGATTCTCTTTTATCCAAATTTCAATGTCAACACAATAAAGTCCCCATGTTTCTTCCATCGCTATTGCAAGCTTTTCTATAACTAAAGACCGCTTAGATGCAACTTTTACTGTCGACTTTTCTCTGTTCGCTTTGACATTAATAACTATAAAGCCATCGTCACACAGTTTCCTGCAAGCAGCATTGAGAAACGGGGTCATCTTATCTATGTATTCAGACGAACGCCACACTCCATACTCGCGTTCAGCATTAGGATATGGAGGAGAACCATAAATTAGTTTTATTGACTTATCAGGCAACAGAAGCATTCCTTCAGCACCATCCATTTGACGGACGCTGTATCTGTTTTTATTAATCTCCTGTATCATCGCACTTGTCCTCTTTGTGTAAGTTTTTTTCATATTCCAATCGCAGAGTAGCAAGTCGACAATAGTCCGCATTAGCATCAATTCCAATCCAGACGCGATTGAGTCTCTGCGCAACGGCGGCAGTAGTGCCAGAGCCGGAAAAAGGATCAAGCACAACATCTCCCTCAGTGCTTCCAGAAAGGATAAAGAATTCCGCGAGTTTTTCGGGGAACCTTGCTGGATGCCCTATACCATGTTCTTTGCATAGCTTCATGAAATAGTCATTGCTACTCGTATTTGCAATTTCAATTACTGTTCCGGGATCGGAGCCGCCATTATCGGTCCAAGTCTTCTCGCAATCAAAGTTATGTGTGCTTGGACGAGTATTTTGGTTTCTGTCTCCCTTGCCCTTTCCCTTAAGATATTTTTGCATATCTTTACTATATGGTTTTCTAATTGAGTCCATATTAAATTCCCATGAATCGCCTTTTGCTAACCAAAAACAGTACTCATGCGATTTCTTCGTTCGACCATAGCCACCTCTTGAGTACACATTTGGAGGAGTTGCAGGATTGTACCATATATAATCTCGTACAAGGTGAAAGCCAATATCCTTACACAATTTAAGCAAAAGCTCGAATACATATAAATGCTGATAGTTATCTACAACCTTATCGCTGATATTCAGAATGAAGCTGCCATCATCCTTAAGGACGCGATAGATTTCCTTTGCCTTTGCAATGAACCAGTCAACATATTCGTCTGGAGAAATCGTTCCATCAACATCACCGTAATCTCGCTTGTCCGCATATGGAGGTGAGGTGAGTACAAGGTCTATACACGAATCTGGCATAGTCTTTAGAATAGCCTCGCAGTCACCACAGATAAATTTATCTCGAAACGTGTTTAGCGTTCTTTTTTTTCCCATTATTGATTACACCTTTTCATATTCTTCGTTGTCGGATTGATCTTCATCATCTAACGAAACTTCCATTATGTCTGAAATGTCGCACTTGAGAGCATCGCATATTCTCAAAAGAACATCGGTCGTTAGATTCTCATTCTTTGATAATTTTGCCATCGAGGCGGTACTGATTCCTGTAGCTTCTCGTAGGTCTTTCCTCTTCATATCTTTATCAATTAGGAGTTTCCATAGTTTCTTATAACTGACAGTAGACATTTCCTACTCCTTTCGATTTACAGACACACTACTCTGAAATCCTATCGTAAAACTTTATTTTACGTTTGCATATTATTATACCGAATTTGAGTGTAAGTGTCAATTTTCTGGCTTAATTGAAAGGTGAGATGCCACTTTGTAAGACGAAAAGCCATGTTTGTAACCGACAAGTGAATATTTGTAAACGAAACGCAGTTTTTGTATCCGAAAAGCCACTTTTGAAAATGAAA
>JAMPIU010000026.1 GCA_023667845.1 Dehalobacter sp.
GAGAACAGTTGGTTATAGGTCCTGACCAGATACATCCTAATTCTCTCGGCCATAAGCTTATTGCAGCAACTGCCTCAGACTGATTTAGAAAATCAGAGAGGAAGATCTTTTTTTCAAAGACAAAAACGGCAATATACAAGAATATTACGGTACTTATCGATAATCCGGTGATAACCCCGGTGGGATTAACCATTCCTTCCAATACTTCCTGCGATTTCAACGAATGAAATAAGGACAGATGTCTAGTCCAGGACAGTTTATCTGAAAGCCCAGCAATGAATCAGTCCGTAAAAAATAAAGGTTAATCCATAGGTATAGGCCAAAGATTTTTTTTGTTACAAGGGTTGAAAACAACAAAGAATAGCTTCTGATCACTGAAAAAAACTAATGACAAAACGGCAATACACTTTTTCACCGCCGCAAGGGCTGTCTGGGCCCGGTTTCCATCTCTGTTTCTTCTTTCTGAGAAAAAGCGGACCTGCCGCGCCACGATTTCGAAAAATTGTTTTGCGACAGCTCCATTACTCTTTTTTACCCGTTAAGGATTGTACTTATTGCTTCTTGTCTTCCACCTTTAATTCAGTATTGCATTCCACACAATGGGTAGCCTTTGGTGGATTCATTTTCCCGCATTCAGGGCATTTTTTCGGTTTGCCTGCTTGAGGCGGTCTATAGCACATCTTTCCCAATCTCTCCTTTCATTCTCTTCTTTAAGTTATCATGCCGCCACCCGAATAGCCAGGGTGATGTTTAACCTATATCCCTGCGTGTTTTCGAAAGCAGAGTGCTCGTACTGGCTTATTTCATTTTCAGCCTGCTTCTATTAATTTCTCTCTTTTCCACTTCCGTCACATCTTCAAAAATGCTCAAACACGGTCTCCAACTTACCTCTTTCTTCACCATTTTAAGAGCTTTTTCTTTATCATAAAGGACCAATACTTTTTTCGGCACATTTTATTTCACGATAAAGTAAGCTTCACTATGGTTGGGTTCAGGTATACCTTCAAGTTGGCGCAATTTGTCATGTTTTTCCTAGATCTCTTCTTTTTTACACTTCTTTGGTCCAATATTCTTGGTTGTAAACTTTATTGTCTTTGGTTTTTATCAACAGGCAGCAGACTGCGCCAATCAGGGTGACAATGGCCGACGGTATTGCCGCTGAAGTCCATACATTCCCAGAGCTTTCCACGATAGTCCCAACATATAAAGGCCCGACAGCAACCCCCATATTCTGACCAAAGGAAGTAATGGCAACACAGATGCCGATGTAGGCCGGATTGGCAATGGTTTCGGCTCCGATCGTAAACAGGGAACTCGGTATGAAGGCAGTAAAGAATCCGCCCGCCAGCATAAAAGCAATAGCCATGGGCAATGAGGTGCTGTTAAAAGAGCCATATAAGACAACGGTCAGACCGGCCAGGCCAAAAGCAGGGAGGAATCTCCGGTTCTTCACCTTGCCTAAGAGGTAGCCGCAAAGAATGGAACTGGGAATCATCACGACCATCAGCAGACTCACAACTCCGTTGGCTGTGGCTAAGGGCGCCCCCAGAGTATCGACCATAAGCGTCGGCATATAGGTGGTCAGACCATAGAAGCCGATATCAAAGCAGTTGAAGGCGATGAACACCAGCCAGAGGGGAGCGGCCTTTAGCACGATACTAAGTTTGATTTTTTCCTTGTTCTGCAGGTCGGCGATGTTTTCACTATTTTGCTGGGCGGCGAAGCTTTCACTATAGGGCTGGTTATTAGGAATCAGGAAAAGAGCCGCCAGCAAGACCAGCGAACCGAGGATTATTCCCAATCCCCAAATTCCATGCCAGCTAAAGCGGCTTTCCAGAGGGGCGGCTATATTCAGCATGGTCAGACAAGCTACCGGATAACTGCCTAACATAACGGCATTAGGAAGTCCGCGTTTATCCGGTGTGAACCATTCAGCAATGATGGAAGCGACAACTACGGCAATAAACCCTGTTCCGAGGCCGTCCAGAACACGCCCCACTAGCAGGACAGGGTAGTTTTCACTAAAGGTACCAATGATAGCGCCTATAGCCGTACTGCTTATGGCTACAGCCATAGAAAGCTTTGGCCTTAATTTCATCAGGAAGTAAGCGGCCGGTACGGAGATTAAGCAGGAGGCAATGCCGTAAGCCGACATCAGCCAGCCTCCCTGCACGAGATTTAGTCCAAGTTGATCCGTTAAGACCGGTAGGAGGGGGGGAACTCTTTGTTCACTGGTGGAGTTTACCATAAAGCATAAAACTGCAACTATGGTTATAGTCCAAGCTTTCTTTCCATTCATCTTTCTTCCTTCTTTCATTTTTTGAATTCCGCCTTTAATCCGGTATTGCATCTCGCGCTATGAGCGGCCCTATACTGAATTCATACCGTATAAAGGTTTACCGCATTAAGAACATTTCTTCGATTTGCCTGCTTAGACCGGCTAAAATTCAACTCTCGTTTCGGAAAGAGGGCTTCAGGAACATCTGAATCTCTCTTTCCCTTTTCTTTCATTTATCTTTCATTTATCTTGACCTTATCCTTTGATCATGTCAGCCTCTGAACAGGCAGGCATGATATTTAACCGGCATTGTTGCGTGTTTCCGAAAGCAGAGCACGCGTACTTTCATGTTTCATCTTCAGCTCGCTTCTGGAAATTTGTTTCTTATCCACTTCCGTTACATCCTCCATCTGCTCAAATATGGTTCCCAAGTCCCCTCTTTGCTGCATTAATTTAAGGGCTTTTTCTTTGTCATAAGCAATCAGCTCTTTTTTCGGCGCGGCCTCCTTAACAATGAAATTAGGCTTGGTTATTTCAGGATCAGGCATTCCTTCGAGCTGCCGGAGAGTGCCGTACTTGTTTTGCATTTCTTCTAACGTTCCAAAATCGAAGGCCCGCAGAGGGCAAGAGGCCACACAAATAGGGATTTCCCCCTTTTCCAGACGGTCGAAGCACATTGTGCATTTGCTCATTTTAGTCCCGGGGGCGTCATCGGCGAATTTGGGGGCACCATAGGGACAGGCCTTGAGGCATTGGCGGCATCCTTGACATTTTTCGTCATCGACTAACACCGCACCGTATTTTTCTTCTTTGAAAATGGCTCTATTAGGGCAGGCTTGGATGCAGACCGGATTTTGGCAATGGCCGCAGGGAAAGGCCAGGCTATGCACCTTTAAATCGGGATAGCTGCCATCTTCCCATTCATAAACCGTCATCCATTTCTCTGGTCCGGGTTCAATACCGTTCCATTCCTTGCAGGCGACGCTGCAGGCATGACAGGAATAGCAGCGGCTTTGATCAAAGAAAAAAGCGTACTTTATCATCATCTTCCACCTCCGAATTTCCCGAATTTCTTGATTTCCACCAGGCCATGCTTAATGTTAATCCCCACAGCATGGGGCAGATGCACATCCGGGATTAAGAAATTGGTGTTGCCTCCCGTGTCAATACCATGCGGCATGGTCTCAGTTTTGACGTCGCTGGGTTTATACCAGGCACCATGATAAATGGCCACCGTACCCGGCATCATTTTGGAAGTGATATAGACCGGCATGACCAGTTCGCCCAATTCGTTGTGAATCCATACCAGGTCATCAGACTCGATCTTTCTGGTCTTAGCGTCAGCCGGGTTCATCCAGACGGCATGGTCGTAGCAGTCCCGCAGCAAGGGGTTATTGGCGTTGCAGGATTGCTGTCTGAACATGGAAATTGCCGTGATCATTGACAACGGATATTCTTTGGTTTTCGGATGATAAAAGCTGTCACTGGATGGTTCGTCCATATAGCTAGGCTCCCAGCGTGGTATGGGATCCATGCGGCCGCCAAATTCCGTGTTGCGGCAATCAGTGGTTTCCAAAAGCTTGGAAGAGAATTCGATTTTACCCGATGGCGTATATGCAAACGGATTCTCGCCAATTTCGACCTTACCTTTAAAGGCGTATGCCGGTTCGTCGATCGGGACACGAACAACGGGGTCTTTCAAGAATTCTTCCCAGGGCAGCGGATTGATTCCCAGCATAGCTAACCAACCGTCTTCATCTTTGGCCCACTTTTCATAGCCTTTCCGGTAGAGGTCGTCCACCGCTTCATCCCATTTATCCCAGGAAACATCCTTCAGCAAGGGGTTATATTTATCTCCAATTCCTAACCTGTTGGCAAGCTGGGTATAAACCCATGCTATCGGGCGAACCTCACCGGGAGGATTGACGACTTTCTGACAATAGACGAAATAGTTGTGCATACCCCCGGGACTTTGCATGAAGCGGTTCGAACCCAAAAGAAAGTCATCGGTGGATTCAAACATGTAAACCGGCGCCGGAAGCACAATATCCATCGCCTCTACTGTAGGCTGATTGTGATGCCACAGAAATCCCCAGGAGAAGTGCAGCTTGGTCATCGCCTTGATGCGTTTATTGGTATCGTGCAAATTATTCATAAAGTTGTTTACGGAAATCACCATCTGGATATTGGGAAGCGGGCTGTCCGGTGGGGAACCGATGGCCCGGCGGTATTCGGTTTCCGTGATTTTGCCATGGTTATAGTCTTCACGTAAAATAATGGCCTCATCCATTTTATTAAAGTTAAGACAAACCGGAGATACATATTCCTCTGGGGCCTTTTGATAATCGGGTTCCGGAGCAGGTATCCTGGTAGGCGTCCAAAGACAGAGGCCCCCTTCACAGCCTCCGGGTATTGTTGTATTGCCGGTCATCGCTTGTAAAAGTATGGCTGCTGAAGCGGAATATTCCCCCAAATGTCTCTTGGAGGGGCCATACTGATACTGAAGATGAACCGGTTTGCTTCTAGCATAGAGCCGGGCAAATTCCCGGATGGTCTCCGCAGGGACTGTACAAATCGTTTCGGCCCACTCCGGTGATTTTGCTTGCTGGTCTTCTCCGCCCATGACGTAATTACGGAACTTGGCAAAGCCTTCAGGCTCCACATGCTGTGCTACGTAATCGTGATCATACAGATCTTCTTCATACAAAACATAAGCAACGGCTAACATCATGGCCAAGTCGGTCCCGGGTCTGATTGGGATCCATTGGTCGGCCAGCACTTGGGCACTAGTCGTATAACGCGGATCAATGAGAATAATGGGGATTCCTTTTTCCCTGGCCAGCTTCATATAATAAGAAGACGGTCCGTACCAGCTGACCAGGGGATCCATACCCCAAAGAACGATGAGGTTGGAATTAAGCAGATCAGGCGCTTCGTAACCGGTAGTGCCAATATCTCGTCCTTCACCGAACATTGCCCCGATATCATAGCCAAAGTGGTGATATTCTGCGGCCGTCTGGGCCGGGCAGGAATCGTCTCCCCACGCAGCAACACCGGCTTTCAGATAAGGAGCCAAAGAGAAAAAGTTTCTTTTCCAGAATGTGTCTTTGTGAAAAATACTGTAAGGGCCGTAAAGGTCGATGACTTCTCGGATCTTGGCTGCAATGGTATCCAGGGCTTCATCCCAGGAAATTCTCTCCAGATGACCACCGCCATAGCCTTTGGGGCCCACCCTTTTCATGGGATAAATAATTCTGGTGGGAGCTTCAATCTCTTTTCTCCAGGAATGGCTCATTACGCAGGGCCGGGTTTGCATCATCCCTGCCCGGACAGCTTCGTCACCGATGTTGTCTTCTCGTCCGATGCCCTTGTTGATGGTCTCGGGCTCCACCGCGGTTAGAACGTTGTCTTTCACATGGCAGCGGAGAACGCAGGCCGCGTCCCAGCAACCATTTTGATAACAGGTGGTGTAGAATATTTTTTCGTCTTCATGCTGGGTTTTTAGTTTTTTCAGAACTTTCTCTTTACTCAATTTTTTGACCTCCTTTTTTATTTATTACGGATATTACTAACGAAGTATTAACTATGCAAAAATTATGCCACCTTTTAAAACCCCGTTAATAGTGGTTACAACAAAAAAAAACTAAGAGATTTTCCCAAAATGAACGAGTCCCAAAAATGGGATAGCATCTCTTAGCTTTGTGATTTGAAGCAGGTGAACTTTTTAGAATTCTATTTCGTATCTTTTGATTTTCCTATAAATCGTTGACTTCCCAAGCCCCAGCATTTTAGCTGTATCTTTGATATTATTTCCATTCTTACTCATCGCATCTTGTATCGCTTTCTTTTCTATCTTCTCCATATTTGAAAGTTCTTCTAAACTTTTAATACACGAATTTGCTTTTTGTTCCCTTAATAGATTACTGGTATATCTCATTTCATCCGGCAAATGCTTGATTTCGATGGTATCGCCGTTCGTCATGGCTAATGAATAAGCAATCACGTTTTCCAGTTCTCGTACATTGCCCGGCCAAGAATATTTCAGCAGCACGTCGGACACTTTGGGGCTAAGTTGAGGATATCTATTAATATTGAAACGTTTGCAGTTTTTTTCAATAAAATGCTCAACCAATTTCAGTATATCATTGCCCCGGGCGTGTAAAGGAGGTATTGCCAGGTTAAAGACAGCCAGCCGGAAATAAAGATCTTCTCTGAATTCTTTTTTTAGAACCATTTCCCATAAATCTTTATTGGTCGCAGCAATCACACGAAAATCCACAGGAATATATTTACTGCCGCCAATATGCATGACTTTTTTATCTTCCAGGACGCGAAGGAGTACGGCCTGAAGGTCTAACGGCATATCGCCGATTTCATCCAAGAATAAGGTGCCACCCTCGGCGAGCTCTATTTTCCCCGCCCTGCCCCTGCGTTCGGCGCCGGTGAACGACCCACCTTCGTAGCCGAATAACTCACTTTCAATCAAGCTTTTGGGTATAGCCGCACAATTAATCGCGATAAAAGGTCCATCCGGCCTGCTTTCATCATGAATCGCCCGGGCAAACAACTCTTTCCCCGTCCCGCTTTCCCCTCTAAGCAATATGCCGCCGTCATAGCGGGCAACTTTGCGGGCTTTCTGTATGACCTCCCGCAAAGCTTTGCTTTCACCCAAGATTAGGGCGAAGGGATCTTTCTCCTTCCCGCCATTTTCTTGTCCGGTTTCCTTTATTCTTATGATATGTTTATCAATTTGTCGAGCATGGCGGCCAATGCTGTAGATTGCCGCAAGACTCTCTTTATAATAAAACGGAAAGATATCCACAATTAAATTCATTTCTTTTCTATCAAGGCGAACAAAACTAAAGTTTTGTTGGCGAATCGGCTTTTGATCAAGTTTTACCTGCATTTCATATGAAAGTAAATCGTGGTCGTCAGGGTTGGGATAAACCTCCCTTTCATTTTTCCCCAGAACATTTTCGCGTTTCAACTTGTCTGTTTCTTCAGACCGTCGATTAAATAAAATGATCTCCTCTTTTTCATTAATGACAAAAACTCCTTCATCTATATTGTCAATAATACTCTTCAATAGAGCATTTTCGAACTCAAGAAACGCCATCCTCTCATCTTTAATATTGCTCAACCTCACACACCCTTCCTCCTTAAGTAGTTATCTCGTCAGTTTCACATAGCTTATATCTTTATACACTTTCGGAAAGAGCTACCAATTTATTTATTTTTCCTTTTTCTCTTGATTTCTCAAAGCCGTTGTCGGCGGCGTATTTCTCCAGCATCATCCGCTGGTTCTGGATGCTATTGGATTCGCCTTCGCGCTTGTCCTCCTGATTGATTCTGCCGTATAAAATAGTGTATTTTTGGTTTGCCTGTTTCATAAATACCTCCTTCTTGTTGGCAAACCGATACGGAATATTAGGATTGCGGATTACTCCATAATCTCAAGCATACCGAAGAGTTTGCCGGAAGTCTACTGATTTCTCAGATAGAAATTCGTTCTGTTTCCTGCTCCTTGTCAATCAAAGAGGGGAGCTTATCCGTGGGAGTTGAGAGTATCCACTCCGGCTGCGGCTGTCAAAAATCCCTCTACTTCTATAGGGAAAATATTGAGAGGATGAGCGAATGAAAATTACAATTCTCTCTACATATTTCCACCTTGAGAGAGACATCTGCACGGAAATTTTTTGCCTCATGATTGCATAAAGCCACTATTTTTTATATCGGACAATATTCAATAGACAAAGAAATGGAATATATTACCATAAAAAGAATTAAGGAGTTTAGAAAAATGTCCGAAGAAAAATGCGAATGTAAATTTAATTCTGTTAGTACA
>JAMPIU010000027.1 GCA_023667845.1 Dehalobacter sp.
TTGGAATCAGGCCTTTTCAAGTGGAATGAGGAAGAGCGGGTGAAACAAGTGCTTTCTCTACAGGCAATTATTGAGAGGTCTTTAGGGTCTGTTCCGGGATCCTTTTCATTCATTTAGCCCTGAAGTTTACAGGTGCGAGATAACTGGGATGAACAGCTCAAAACACTTATATTTTTTTAGCTTTTATTGACCGACGGTCGGTCACAACCAATAAAGGAGTGAAGAATATGATTTCGAATTACAAGTATAACCCAAAACTCTATTTCTTTACGGTGTTTACAGTAACCTATACCCTCTGGTTTGCCGGAGCCTGGGTAAGTTTTCAGGATGGTATAAGCGGACTGTATATGCTTTTTATGCTGCTTGGAATGATTGCGCCGTTTATCATCTCGGCGGTAATGATTGCAGCATCCAAAAATTCCGGTTTAAAAAAGGATTTTATCAACCGGCTTATTAATCCGAGGTTGATACAGGTGAAGATGCTGCCGGCATTTCTTTTAATAATGCCTTTATCTGTACTGGCCTCCATCGCCCTTTCGCTGCCCTTTGGAGGATTGGTCTCTCAATTCCAATTTGCAGAAGGATTCTCTTTTTCAACGGGTTTCGTCCCGGTATTGCTCCTGCTTTTGCTTGCCGCTGCTTTTGAAGAGCTTGGCTGGAGAGGATATGCGTTCGACAGCCTGCAGAGCAGGTATAACCTGTTTACCGCGTCAATCATATTCGCCATACTCTGGTCACTCTGGCACTTTCCCCTCATTTTTGTGAAAAACTCCTACCAGTATGAAATTTTCCACCAGAGCGCCTGGTTTGGGCTGAACTTTTTTGTAAGCATCATCCCTATGGGAGTGATCATCAGTTGGATTTGCCTGAAAAACAGAAAGAGTGTTGCCGCGGCGATTCTCTTCCACTTTCTTGTCAACATGTCACAGGAATTGTGGGCTATAACCCAGACGACAAAATGTATTCAAACCGTGGTCCTGGTTATAATTGCCGCTGTTATTGTGGTGTTTGACAAGGAGATGTTTTTTCATAACAAACGCCCTCCAGTTGTGGAATGCGGCAAAACTCAGACCTGGCTTCTATAAGTCTGTATAAAGGGAGGTAAAGAAAGATGAATGTTCAGGATAAATCATACAAAAGATTTCTTATTATCTGGCTGGGGCAGCTGATGTCGGCCATTGGAAGCGGGCTTACCGCTTTCGCACTGGGTGTGTTTGTTTTTCAGAAGACCCAATCGGCGACGAATTTTTCCTTAATCATTCTTTTTGCCTTTTTGCCGACATTCATTTTGCTGCCGTTTGGAGGAGTAATGGCGGACAGGTTTGATCGCAAGAAAATGATGATAATCGGGGATGCGGGCGCTATAACCGGTTTATTATTCATTTTGCTGGTCATGATATCGGGCAGTATAGAGATTTGGCATATTTATGTTGGAGTGGCACTGAGTTCGGTATTCGCAGCTATTCAAAACCCCTCTTATAAGGCGGTTGTCACCGACCTGGTTTCAGAAGAGATGTATTCCCGGGCAAGCGGCCTTATTCAATTGGCAGGATCGGCACAATATCTTATATCTCCGGTTATTGCAGGATTCCTGATGAGTATTT
>JAMPIU010000028.1 GCA_023667845.1 Dehalobacter sp.
CCTCAAGAAACTGCTTCATTGAAGGCGGCATCAAGTCATAGATGCCGGAATATTTCAAGGCGCGCGGGCGTATGGAAAGCTGCCTGAGATAGGGAAGCCATGCCATGCTCTGCTGTTTTATGTCACCGTAAAGCCGGCGGTGCCGAATGATTTCACGGTAATTTTCATCCAGGACGATTATTTGCGAAGATGTCAGTTTCAAGTTAAGGGCTGTGTTGGCATGTTTCGGTGAAGCCGAATACTCATGCAAACCTTTATGCAGATAAAACTTACCCCAGTTATTGGCGGTAACACTTTTATTGCCGCTTAAGTCAAATTCAATCTCAGGCAGCGCATGGCAGTGTTTCAGGTCGTCCCTGAACAGCTCTTCAATTGTTTCATTATGGCGGTAATGCTCTCTGCCGGCATCTTGTTCGCACATTTCAAGGAGCTGCCGGTTGAAATCAGCCAGGCTCAAAAAACGGGGGACCGGAACCAGGAAATTACGTCTCTGGTAACCGACTTTATTCTCAACATTGCCTTTTTCATGGCCTTCACCGGGATTTGTGAATACGGACTGAAACCGGTAATGTTCACGGAATCGCTCAAAGCGCTGTGTGGTCTCGCGATCCCCGCCCCGTATGACTTTTGTCACAATGGTTTTTGTGTTATCAAACCATATTTCTTCAGGTACTGCGCCAATATGACGGAAGATGGCATCCAGCCCTTCAAAAAGGCATTCCATGTTTTCCCCATAGAACAATTGCAGGTAGCCTTTGTTGCTATAGGGGAAAGACACTTCGAGATATTTTCCGGTAATGCGCGTACCGTTTTCATAAAAATCAGCGGTGCCGAAATCAACTTGTGCTTCACCGGGACGATGTGTTAGCGGCAGAAATCCATTGCGGGCATTGCTGAATAATTCACGGTGTTTATCGGAGTAGTATGCGGCAACCGTCCTGTAGGAACAATCAAAATCGTCAAATTCTTTCTTGAGCCGGTCAAATACCCTCTTGGCCGTATGCCGCTGTTTGCGCGGTGCTTGTTTGTCCTCTTCAAGCCATTGATCAACAGCCGGCTTGTAAGGGTCCAGTTTCGGACAGAACTGCTTGGCAGAAGCCGGTTTGGGCTCTGGCAGATTGAAGTCTGCCATATCCACATATTTCTGTACCGTCTTCCAGTCCAATTTCAGTTCATTTGCAATATGGGTAATGTTCTCTCCTTTCGTGAAAAACCGCAATCTGATATCATGTATCTTGTCCATTGCGAGCATTCTCCTTTCCTCCTTGCATTCTTTGGTCAGATACAAGGATATGGGTTATGGTTAATGCCTGCAATGGATTTTTGCAATACTATGGAATTTCCACTTGCAACTTTCGGTATTTTTATCTTACAACAAACAGCGAAAAATTCCTAGAAGGCTTATCAAGTTTCGTCGGAAATGTGTTTGGTAGGCAAACATCTGATGTTATAAATAGTTTTAGAAAGGATGGTAGATTTAAAAAATCTTTTAGTACAGCTCTTAATATAGCTATAGAACGCTTTTTTAATGAATATCAAGATACTGAAATAATAGCTGCGATTAAAAAGGACAAAGATTTTCTTAGTAGAGAACCAGTTCG
>JAMPIU010000029.1 GCA_023667845.1 Dehalobacter sp.
GCCTGGTTTTTGTGGTCAATCAGCGCTTAGCCTGTGGTAAAATCTAATTCCAATCAGGGCCTGTAGCTCAATGGCGGAGCAGGCGGCTCATAACCGCTTGGTTGAAGGTTCGAATCCTTCCGGGCCCATAATTCATATAATCAGACAAATCGGTTCAGGGTTTCCCTTGAGAAGGGGGGTTGATCGCACCGGCGTCCAGATTGCGGATAAAAACTTGCAGCAATCAAATCGCTCAGGCAAGCTTGCCGGCGTTGGAGGTTTTGGCACAAGACGATTACAATTAAGCAGTGAAAATAATCTTTGTCCCCGGTTGATTATAATAAGCAACACGTAGAGACTATTAAGAAAACGCCAATTAGATAAGGTCCCTTTAACTTATGAGTTTTGGAGAATCAAACGAGCATTTTGATAGAATCAGAATAGTCAACTAAATTGGTTGATTAAATGGATTATTTCCAAAATTTCCACTAATCGGACCCTGAATCAGTATACAAAAAACATAATCTGAGAAAAATGAGTGACGCTAAGAAAGATAATCCTTTATTGAACAATACCTGTTCGCAGATACTATTTTTATATGGTTTTCTTTTTTCATTATTATTGATACTGACGAACTGGAAAAAACCAGAAAAATTAAGCAAGTCGCCAAGTAATTTATCCAACAATAACTCACCTACTTCAGACGCCCCTGGAGTAGCGTTATTATCAAATATGGAAAATGTTAAGAAAAGAATCCCAACCGTAAAGAAAAATCAAAAAACACTCTCAAAGTTCGTTGAAGACAACGAAAAATTAATAAATGTACTCGGTGTTTTTACCGCCATCACCGTTTTTGTTAGTGAGTTAAGACTGCAGATATTTGGATATGCCTTGTCATTTGCGTTCATGGCATTAACCGTCATATTATGGCTTGAACTTTGGGGAAAATTCCCATCCGGGAAGGGAGATTGGAAACTTATATGGTTTGAAAATATCTTGACCCTAACAGTGATGGCAATAATTTTTTACTGGTTAATAGATTTTCGGGATATTTGGCGTGAGGCCTTGGTTTTTTTAATCTTCAGCATAATTTCTGCGGTGTTTTCAGTAGTGATGAAAAGGTTTGGGATTTTCAACAAACTTTTTCTTACTCAAGATGGTGAGTTGAAATGGCTTCGGTATACCTTTGGATTCATTATTATATTAATCATTCTATATACGTCTTTGATCATAGCCTATGCAATTACTCCATCAATAAATAATGCCTTGGATTCAATAAATGAATTTATCAGAAATTTGTCCCCATAAAAATGCGCCCAAGTAACTTGTGGCCAACTGATGGGATTCGTACCGGCTTACAGGCATTTTTCTGGCTTCGAGTTTTTTACATTCAAGCAGTGACCACATCTGCCCTAGCGCAGGGAACACAAGCCGTTCGGTGGCAATCAGGTTATCAATAATCCGGGATTAATTAAAAGAAAGATGAGGGTCGGAATGAAAAATCTGAATGTTGACTTAGAAAATTGCTATGGGATCAAGAAGCTTCAGACGCAATTTAATTTCTGTCAGCACAAGGTTTATGTTATCTATGCCCCAAATGGATCGATGAAAACCTCGCTGGCTCAAACCTTCAAAGATATTGCAAACGGTACTGCTTCCAAGGATCGCATATTCCCAACGCGAGTATGTACTAGAAAAATCACCGATGAAAACGGTCTTGATATACCCAAGGAAAACGTCCTCGTTATTAGCCCCTATGACGAATATTTTGGCCATACTGAAAAAACATCGACCCTGCTTGTAGATAGTAAATTGCGAAAGGAGTACGAGGAAATTCATATTGAGATCGACAAATCCAAAGAATTGTTCTTAAAGGCGTTAAAGGAGCAATCCGGTTCAAAGAGGGATTTGGAGAAAGAGATTTCGTCCACATTCACGAAAAGTGATGACGAGTTCTACCATGCACTGTTACGAGTCAAGGATGAAATGCTTGCCCAAAAAGACGCTCCATTCGCCGAGATTCCCTATGAAACGATTTTCGACGAGAAGGTTTTGAGCGTCCTTGGAACCAAAGATTTTGAAACTGTGATTGAGAATTACATCAGAAAGTACAATGAGCTTTTAGCAGCCTCAAAATATTTCAAGAAGGGCACATTTAATTACTACAACGCCACCACCATTGCAAAAAACCTCGCTGATAATGGTTTTTTTGCTGCCAAGCATACAGTGAACTTGAATGCCAACGATAAGCTGGAGATCACCAGCCAGAAGCAGCTTGAGGAGTTGATTGTAAAAGAGAAAGAAAGCATCTCGAACGATAAGGATCTCAGAAAGCAATTTGCAGATATTGAAAAATTGATCAATAAGAATGTAAATATGCGCGACTTTGCAGCTTATCTGGCAGATCATGAGGAAATTCTTCCTAAGTTGGCAAATATTGAGGGCTTCAAGGAAGAGATTTGGAAATCGTATTTCAAGGCGCGGTTTGAACTCTACTTAGATTTGATCGAAAAATATCAGGCCACCGAAAAAAGGAAAATTGAAATCGAAGAGGAAGCAGGAAAACAACGGACGCAGTGGGAATCTGTAATTGATATTTTCAATGGACGTTTTTTTGTTCCGTTCACGCTGACTGCAAAAAATAAGATTCCCGTCATCTTGGGCCAGGAACCGATGCTAAAACTAGAATTCACTTTTGATGATGGATTGGATCGTGCGCCAATCGAGAAGACCGCGTTGTTGCAAGTTCTCAGCACAGGCGAGAGGAAAGCTCTCTATATTCTCAACATTATTTTTGAGGTTGAGGCTCGAAAAAAGGCAAAGCAAGAAACCATTTTTATTTTCGATGATATCGCTGACTCATTCGATTACAGGAACAAGTACGCCATCCTTCAATATTTAATAGATATTGCTGATGAACCGCACTTCAATCAGATCATCCTAACACACAACTTTGATTTTTTCCGAACTATAAACAGCAGGTTCATCATTTATCCTCATTGTCTTATGGCTATAAAATGTGATACGGGCATTTCATTAACCCAGGCAATCGGGATTCAAAATATCTTCGTAAAAGACTGGAAGAAAAACTTCTTCATCGACCCAAAGAAGATGATCGCCTCTATCCCCTTTATCCGCAATATTATCGAATACACAAAGGGCAGCGATGACCTTGACTTCGGCATACTCTCTTCACTTCTGCATTGGAAATGCAACTCTGCTGGCTTTAAGCAACACGAACTCGATAAGATTTACAACTCAATATTTTGTGAAACCGGGAAATCCGTCGATGGCACAAGAGCGGTGATTGATATCATCCGCCAGGAGGCCAACGAATGTCTCAAGGATGGACAGGGCATCAACTTTGAGAACAAGATTGTTCTCTCGATTGCCATAAGAATTGCTGCCGAACAATTCATGGTAGAAAAAATTAACGACACCAATTTTGTGGAAAGTATTGATGTAAATCCAACTCCCAAACTATTGAAAAAGTTCAAGGAGCTATTCAGTGGCGAGACTGTCCAAATTAAAACCATTCAGCAAGTGATTCTCATGACACCGGAGAATATTCACCTGAACTCGTTCATGTACGAACCAATCTTAGACATGTCTGACGAGCATCTGAGGAGACTCTATCAAGACGTTCTAAAACTCAAATAAAACTGGGAGTATACCAATGAAAGTGATCCATCATATTAAGCCCACTATTTTCTGAGAAAACGCATTCTCGATTTGATAACATTAGGCCGCCGAACACCATCTGCAGCAGACAGAAGCGATGCCGCTTATTTATGGAGTGCGATTTCCCAGAAAACGCGCTATCATTCACGCGAGTCTTGCAAGTCCCGCTGCTGACGCTGAGCTAATCTGTTTGTATAAAAAATATTCTATGGAAATTATAGAATTTAACCCAAATGGAACTATGCCTTTATACGCTTGGTTGAAGGTTCGAATCCTTCCGGGCCCACTTTTTAACCCTCAGGTCCTTCCAGTGTGACAAATTTCCCCCAGTGTGTAGTCAGAAAGAAGACTATATGTAAATCTTAATTTGATAAATCTTTTTGGTTTTAATGTACAATATACAAACAATTAATTAAGATCAAAGTGAATAATGAGGTGGGTTGTGAAATTTTTAAAGAAGTTCCTGGTAAATCTGCTAGTGCTCTTAGTATTATTTGTTCTTTTGTATCTTTTTGACCCGGACATCTTTGGAATGGTATATAAAACGATTGGCCAGCTATTTGGTCCATTGGTAATATTAATGATTATCGTTGCAGCTCTTCCTGGTAGAAGATCATGATCCTAATTCAATCAATTCTTTTCTTCTGCAAATGACCTTGCAAACCCAAATTGATTAGCATCGTTGTTTATCCTTACCAGAATTATGCTAAAATCCGTTTAGTTGAAGGTTCGAATCCTTCCGGGCCCATCTTTTGACCATGAGGTCAAGGCATTATGACGAATTTATCGGGGTACAATTGATTCAAAATTTGATAAATGGGAGGAGTTTTGATGTTATCTGGATGGGAATATATCGTCTCCAAGCAAATTCAGTGGGCTAACAATAATAATATTTCTTTGATTGGCAGTAAAGGTGAGAGAGGTCGTGCCACCTATACTCTTGATCTGAATCAAAATTTATTTGAACCTCTTCTCGAGGAAAATCAAAAACAATTTGATTCTGGCAACGGTCAGGAAGTACTTGGTTCTCCAGAAAATCCAGCGAAGATGCAGGCTTTACATTCGTCCTCAGCCCTGGGAGTAAACATATTTCAATATTGGCAAAAAAGAGGATTGATCAAAGAAATCGCATCGGCCTGTGATTTCTGTAACCGTAACAATACATATTCGGAAAGCATCGTTTTTGAGGACAAATATCGAATCGATACTAAATTTGTTATTCCCCCAAATATTGATGTTGTTTTTAGAAATAATGGATCTTCGCCTTACAAACTGTTCGCAGTTGAGTGTAAATTTTCAGAAGCCTATGGGGGAAGAACACATGGTGGTCTCAAATCAAAGTATCTTGATGATAAAGATTTGTGGACTGACTTAGCTGCCCTCAATAAATTAGGTTGGGAAACAAACCATGATGCAAAAAGATATTCCTATCTTGATGCCGCACAACTCATCAAACATATTTTAGGGCTAAAAGCATGTGTCGGAATCAAAGAATTCAAGTTACTTTATCTTTGGTACGATGTTTTGGGAATAGATGGAGCAATTCATCGGACTGAAGTCCAAGATTTCACCGATATAGCTAGATCGGATGGGATTAATTTCCATGCAATGACTTATCAGGAACTGATAACTATTCTTGATAGAAATTATCGTATTGAACATTCTGAGTACATAAAGTACTTGACAGAAAGGTACAACTAAACTATTTAGTCGCTTCGAATAGATAATTCAGCTCAATTTAGTAGAGGTTTGTATGCAGTATACAAATATCAGAATGATACTATATTACGGTAATCCAATATTATTATTGGATATAGATGGTATGGCTGCAATGATACATTGGGAGCAGAAGCCTCTTCTGTTCATAAACGGTTTTATTTATATTCAACCTGAAGAAGTTTGGTCCAGCAGACTACCCGATATAGATATATCAATTGAAGGTCATTACCGTTTGACATTAAGAAATTTTATCAGAAGCAAAACGCTTGTCTCTCTAGTAAACGAAATGAGCGATGTAGAAGTATTTAATAGAAAGTGGTCTAAGAAAATCCTTACCGAAGAAACAAACCAA
The DNA here is from genome assembly GCA_023667845.1 of Dehalobacter sp. Taxonomy (NCBI): domain Bacteria; kingdom Bacillati; phylum Bacillota; class Clostridia; order Eubacteriales; family Desulfitobacteriaceae; genus Dehalobacter; species Dehalobacter sp. The sequence continues at coordinate 5,732 of JAMPIU010000029.1, forward strand.
GTGACTAAATTTGATATGATCGACCAGATAGACCACTACACAATTTAAACTCGGGAAAGTTACCTAGATGGGATTTAATTATTTGCTTCCCGATTGAAGGTTCGAATCCTTCCGGGCCCATAGTTTTCCTTATAAAACCTGCGTAGTTTTTATTGACCTCCTGATCTCTACCCTTCTCCTGACCAACCCCTTTTATTGATTAAAGACCTCGCTAACACAGCGGATGGTAATTGTGAATACAAAAAACGATCACGAAAGAATCGAGGTCAAGGCATAATAACGGAATCATTATACAAAGTGTACACAATTTTGCATGTTAAAGCAGGGTAGGTTATATTGGAATAACCTTTCTTTGGTCAATAAGAAATCAATAGGTTTCTTTTACGGTCCATATGAATTTAATACCGGGAGATAATTCATGAAAACCAGAAAATTAAATTTAATTGTCCTCTCTGTTGTAGTTTTGCTTTCCATGTTTTTTAGTCTAGGAAGCGGAACAGCTTACTCCACCAATTCTCAAATCCAGAACAGCATTTTGTATGTCAAGCCAGCAGTTGAAGGTCTAACTTGCTCCTCCTGGGATGACCCCTGCGAACTCCAGACCGCCCTTACCAATGCACAATCGGGTGATCAGATCTGGGTAGTGGAAGGCACTTACAACCCCAGCGTTCCGGCTGGTCGCGAATCCACCTTCCATCTCAAATCAGGCGTCGCCATCTACGGAGGCTTTATCGGGACCGAAACCAGCCTCACCCAACGCGATTGGGAGATTAACGTCACTACTCTAAGCGGTGATATTGGAACTGAAGGTGTCAATACCGACAATAGCTATCACGTGGTCACAGGCAGCGGGGTTGACCCCACCGCTATTCTGGACGGTTTTACCATCACTGGTGGCAATGCCGATGAGATTTCTGTTGATGATAACCGGCGCGGTGGCGGCATCACTAATGTGACCGGCAGCCCCACCCTGACCAATCTCATCTTTAGCAGTAACACTGCAATTGATGGGGCCGGTATGGCTAACTTTGACAGCAGCAGTCCAATCTTGACCTCTGTCACCTTCTCCAGCAACGCCTCATTGGTGAATGGTGGCGGTATGTCAAATCGGAATAACAGCAGCCCCATCCTGAACAATGTAACCTTTACCGGCAATTCAGCAGTGAATGCCGGTGGTGGCATGTTCAATTTTTTCCAAAGTAGTCCCATCCTCAATAATGTTGTATTTAGCGGCAACATAGCCGATGATCCGCTTGACGATCCATATATGTCGGATGGAAAAGGTGGGGGAATGTACAACCAGCAATTCAGCAGTCCAGTTCTCGCCAACGTCACCTTCGACAACAATTCAGCCGAGTGGTTTGGTGGGGGGATGGTTAACGATTTCGATAGCAGCCCTACTCTGACCGAAGTCATTTTCAGCAATAACTCGGCCATTCAATTGGGTGGTGGGATGGCGAATATTGAAAGCACACCCACTCTTACCAATGTCATTTTTAACGGAAATACCACCACCAGCGAATTTGGCATGGGTGGTGGAATGGTAAATTCAGGGACTAATGCGATATTGATGAACGTCACTTTCTCAAACAATATCACCCAGGACCAAGGTGGGGGAATGGTCAACTTTGACAGTAGTCCTAGCCTTACGAATGTTACCTTTAGTAATAACAGTGCCACAAGTTATGAAGGCGAAGGCGGTGGCATGTTTAACTATGGTATTAGCAGCCCTACGCTCACAAATGTGACCTTCACCGGTAACTCGGCTACAATTGTTGGCGGCGGGATGTCGAGTTGGGAAAATAGCTCCCCCATAATTACTAATTCAATTTTTTGGGACAATACCCCTGACCAAATTAACAATGCTCCTCTAAGTACAAGCACAATTACTTACAGTACTGTCCAGGGTAGCGATGTGTATCCCGGCATGGGTAATATCAACCAAGACCCGCTTTTGGGTCCGCTGGCAGATAACGGCGGTTTCACGCAAACGCATGCTTTGGGACCTGGCAGCCCTGCCATTGATGCTGGCGATCCAACAAATTGCCCCGCTACCGATCAGCGAGGCTTCCCCCGCCCGATAGATGGGGACGGGATCAATGGACCGCGCTGTGACATCGGAGCCTACGAGGCAGAATTGAAAGTGTTTGATTTTTCAATCTACCTGCCATCAGTGTTGAAATAAA
>JAMPIU010000030.1 GCA_023667845.1 Dehalobacter sp.
TGATACTACCACGGTATCAGGTTTGTCAGATTTGTCCCAGAAAGCAAATAACCTGTAATGTGCTTGATTGAATAAAGTCCTGAATTCCCATGTTTCACCAGAAAGCTTCCTGAAGAGTGCTTTATCATTTATTACTTGCGATTTACGGACATTGTAAATGATTTTCTCTCTGGCTTTTCCATCAAGACCGTCAAGAAATTCTGCAGCCTCTTCTAAGAAACGGACTTTAAATCTTTCAGTCACTGTTTACTATTTTGTGCAAAGATAACAGTTTCCATATTAGGAAACAATATTTCTTGGGAGAATTTCCAAAATTGCTGGTAACGTTCGGCGGTATGTGCAGTTGGTCCGCCAGCTGGCGGACGGTGGCGCGTGTTTTTGCACTCGTGGTGCGATGCAGGGTTATGATGTTGTTTGTTTATTCTCGCGTTGGCAAAAACCGTGACACCAGTGGGAGCCCCCGGCGGGAGCCGGGGCAGGCCGCACCGCCGACTACTTAACGGTCCTCTTTAGCCAGAAAATTCTCGCGGTGCGGGAAAGCCAATGACATATACCGACCTGTTACCACACGGTTATTATTAATCATAATGGAATCTGCACTTAGCGATCCATATCTCGTCCTTTTTGACCTGATATATTAACCTATGCTCTCCGTCTATTCTACGAGACCAGAATCCTTTATACTTAAATTTCAATGGCTCTGGTTTTCCAATTCCGGAATGGGGGCTTCTGGAAATATCCTTCAAGAGCTCATTAATTCTTTTCAAGGTTTTCTTATCGGTCTTCTGCCAATAGAGATAGTCTTCCCAAGACTCATCAACGAATATGTATTTCATTGTTCGAGCAATTCTTTTTGAAATGCCTTTTTACTTTTCAATTTTTCTATAGCAGAATCAAGTCGTTTCTCATTAGCTTTTGATGAAAGTTCATGCTGGGTTGCAGCCAAGGAATTATATTCATCAATAGACATGATAACGACTCCTGTATCTTTACCTCTATTGATTATTAGAGTTTCAAAATTCCGCGTAACGTTATCAAGATATTTCTTGATATCTTTTCTGAAGTCTGATATTGTTGTTGTTATCATGGCATTAATATATTAGTACATATTGAAGTACAAATATATGTACATAATTTAATATTTCCAACTCTTCCTGGATATTTTTAACTGTGTGGTAACGTTCGGCGGTATGTGGCGTTGGTCCGCCAGCTGGCGGACGGTGGCGCGTGTTTTTGCACTCGTGGTGCGATGCAGGGTTATGATGTTGTTTGTTTATTCTCGCGTTGGCAAAAACCGTGACACCAGTGGGAGCCCCCGGCGGGAGCCGGGGCAGGCCGCACCGCCGACTACTTAGTTGATCCTTATCAATACGTGTTTTTCATTACTCTGTTAGCGCAGGATATTCACCGGAGCCAAAACTGGTGCCTGGAAAATCCAGCGTAAAATTAAGCTGAGGATTTCTTCCCTCTTCAGCCTCATCCATTTCTTCATATTGTATGCCGTAGCTGCCAGTAATGTATTAATCTGGTCTCCGGCACTGCCACTGAGGTAGTTTCTCAACA
>JAMPIU010000031.1 GCA_023667845.1 Dehalobacter sp.
CAGCCTCCTTTGGTGTTTTAATGGTTTAGCGACTTTATTAAACCACATTTTGCTGCCTCTTGTTTATTTTTTTATCCTACATCTATTTTACACCGAGCCAAGGGCGGTACACGACAAGAGCATGAATGAGAATCTGAAGGAGAAGGCAGAGGAGAGAAATTTTTTTAATCCAGAAAGCCTTCCAGTACCATGGCTGGGTTGCAACTGATGGCAAACCTCTTCGTTTTTAAGGAATATTTTTTCCCTAAATCTAAAAGTCTCAACAAACTCATCGCAAATTTTCGTATCGTATGTAGATTGAGGGCGGCCCATTTATCCAAGGTGGTATTGGCATCCTCCCGAAAGGTTACATCCAACTGCCAATGCATACTTTCGATTGCCCAATGACCTCGTACTGCCTTTGCCATATATTCAACATCCAAGCCTAAGCTGCTTATGTAATACCGAGTCTGCTCACTCACCTTACCCTGTTTCTCTACCCGGCTTTTTGCCATAACTATGCTTTTTATACCTGCCCACTTCGTCTTACTACTCATCCACCCAATGTCTTCCGTCTGGTAATACTCGCGAATCTCTATGCCACCTCGAGCCTTTTCTTTTGTCCGGTAATACCCCTTGCCTTTTTTGATCTCTTCTCTTAATCCTTCATCCTGAAAATAGTCCTTGATCTCTTCGAACAAGGTTCCTTGATTTCCTTTTACCGCTAATACGTAATTCCCCTTTTTCTTTACAATCTTTTTGGCGATGTCCTTTTGCGTTCCCATTGCATCAATGGTTATGGTTTGTCCTTTACAATTAATCTCCTCCACTAATTCCTCGATCGCCTTGCCTTCATAACTTTTCGCCCCAATGGCTTTTTGTCCTAACGACAGGCCATCTTCTTTCGACCATACCGATACCACATGAAGTGCCCGCTCATTGCTGTTGCCGCTGCCACATAATGTCTTTCCATCAATATTCAGGATTCGCTTTAGTTTCTCTCCTTCGCCTGACGCCAATATTTCTTCCCATTGCGCCTTTATCCCTTCTATCACTTTCGGTTCAATCATCGCCATCACTCTTCTCATGGTGTCATGACCGGGTATTCCGCAAGGCAACTCCAGGTATTTCTTCAAATATGCTTTATGGCATCGCCCAAAGGTTTCTATTTCCTCCCAATTATCCGCTCTGCCCAGCGTTCCCATTAACACGATAGCCACAATATCCATCATCTTATGACGTACTTTCTTGGTTTGCCTGGGATCCGGTAATTGTGCTAATTTCCCTAAAAAATACTTCATCTTCCCTCACCTCTTACTATGGAAGATTCGACCTTTTTTCCCCTTTTCCTTTAAACCTTTCTCTTTTGTTTACTTTTTGTTCATTCATGCTCTTGTCGTGAGGACAAGCCAGATAAATCAGGAAAAGCAGCTTTTCTCACCAGCTTCAGCAACTGCTCCCGCTGCATCAGCATAATATGGCCGCAGCCCATGCATTGCAGACGGTATTCCCAGCCGGGCCGCAGCACCTTCCAGTCCTTGCTGCC
>JAMPIU010000032.1 GCA_023667845.1 Dehalobacter sp.
AGAGCTTAATTCCCTGGTACATAATTGGAACAACTGCAATTATCTGCGCAGCGACTCTGGTTTTAATCGCTTTTCTTGGACCCATTGGTCAGGAAATAATAAAGTATAGAACCTCTCAATCTGGCATATGGCAGATTGCCGGGCAGGATCTTGCAAATTTGGTACTGATCGCGCCGATACTGTTAATTGGTGGAATTCTATGTCTGGCCAGAAGGGACGGCTCGAAATACCTGCTGGTACTTACACCGATAACATTAATGTACACAGGGCTTTCCGTGGGGATTGGCCAGGAATGGAGCAATTCTGCCTATAGCGGCAATGTCGAGGACTACTGGTGGCTTTTCGGAGTTCTTTTAATAGGCGGGCTCGTCCTGCTTTTAGGCAACCTATCTATGTTTACCGAAGCAGACGCTCCTGACTTCAAACCAAGAGGTCTGCGAATCTACGTGGGCTTAATGACCGTATTCTTCCTGCTCTTTGCAGTGATGTGGATATCTCAAATCCAGCAAGTTACAAATACCGGAGACCTTCCCGATGGCTCATACAAAGCGGCTCCGACCGCATTCTGGACCATCAGGTATCTTGACCTTGGGATAAGTATTCCCTTAGGCTTTCTAGCGCTGTTCCTGATGCTCTCAAAACCAAAAAAGGCGTATTCAATACTGCTCCTGTTCTTTGGGTTTTTCATTACCACTGGAACCGCTGTAGACATGATGGCCATAGTTCAGGTCTTGAATGGGGATACGGAGGCGGCCAAAGGAGGAATCTTTATATTCCCGATACTCACAGCTTTCTCCTATGGAGGCCTCTTCTATCTTGTTAAAGATAAAATTCGTCGAGGTGTAAGAAGCTCAGATAACCGGAGCTGACTATTATCGAGCTATCTTTTGTTTCAATCAAAGTTGCGGTGGCGCACCCCGCTGCAAGCAACGGGGTATGTTCGCGTCACCGCTCTGGTTTTACGGCTATTAAAAATCTAATATTTTCATTTGCTGATATGCTTCTTTTTCTTCCTGGTTTCCCTGGTTTTGAACATAGTTTTTTATAACATCGGAAGTTGTTCCGTCTCCTACAGTTCCAATGTAACCTCCATCACTCCAGAATTCACCACCCCATAACTGTTTTTTGATCTCAGGATATTCTTTAAAGATTTGTCTTGCTGTAATACTTTTTATAATTTGCATAACTCTCGAAGGAGAATATTTTGGCTCAGCTCCAACAAAAAGATGTACATGATCACCATCGGTACCAATTGCATCAAACTCAAAACAGTACCTTTCACCAATGCCAAAACATGTATTTTTTAAAAATATAATGAGTTCACTCTTTAAAAGAAGTTTTTTACGGTACTTCACACAAAAAACCATGTGGTATCTTATTTTGTATACACAATGGTTTGCATGTCTTAATTCCATCTACAGTACAAAGGTGATTAAGAATATAAAATCAATTATTTTACAACGGTTGCCAGGGAAGTTTTCCATCCCCGCAGCAAGCTAGCGGGGTATTCGACTGAA
>JAMPIU010000033.1 GCA_023667845.1 Dehalobacter sp.
GAAATATTTTTTGGCCGACTGCCGGCCAAAAGGAGGATTTAACCTTGGCGGTTAATATAAAAATGGCCAATTGCGCCCTGTGCGGGAGGCCCTTTGCCCCCGAGCGGTTATTGAGAAAAACAAGTGAAAAGCTGACTGGCGGCGAGCCCGGACAGGAGGCGCCGGAGTGGCTGTCCTGGTGCCCCGAGTGCCGGAAAACCAGGCAGGCCAAAGCCCTGGGGGGAGTAGAAGAAAAAGACCGGGTTTGAGCCGGCGGGAACGTGAGCTAATCAGGATAATTGTTTTTTAACTTTTGAATTAAAGATGTCATATCGGCTGGCAGAGGGGCCTCCAGTTGTATGTGTTCCTTTGTGACAGGATGGTTGAACTCCAGGCGCCAACTATGTAAAGCCTGACGTTGTATCAGATCTAAACTACCCCCGTATAGATCATCTCCCATTAAGGGATGGCCGAAATGTTTCATGTGAACTCTTATTTGGTGGGTGCGCCCTGTTTCTAACCGCAATTTGACCAGACTGCCGCCGGCGAAACGCTGAATTACGGTAAAATGAGTGGTCGCTTCTTTACCTTGAGGTGTTACTCCAAAGACAAGGGAGTTATCATCGGGTCGACCGATAGGAAAATCAATTATACCAGAATCCATAGTTATTCTGTTATGCACCACCGCCAGGTATTCCCTCCGGCACATGCTGTTTTTCATTTGCCCGGAAAGTTGATGACAGATGTAACTGCTTTTGGCGATTAAGATAACTCCGGAAGTATCTTTATCCAACCGGCTGACCGCTCTGAATTTGTTGTTATGCCCCTGCTGCTGCCAATGGTAAATAACGCCGTTAGCCAGGGTATTCAGAACATGATATGAAAGCGGGTGTACCAGCATATCAGGTGGTTTGTTCACTACCAGGATGTGTTCATCCTCAAAGACAATATCCAGGGGTATATCCTGGGGTATTACAGGCTGATCATCAGCATCCTGAAGATTTACCCGTATTAAATCGCCTTCTTTCACCAGCGAATTCAAACGAACTGTTTGCCCGTTCACCATAAGTCCGGCACAGCGTTTAATCCTTCGCATTTCACCACGGGATAATTTCAGATTGGTCCTGAGTATCTGTGAGACCTTTTGATTATTATTGTCGTTTGTTACCCTGTACTCGATGTGCGTATTAGTAGACTCCATACAGTTATCATATCATTTAGATATAAGGTTCAACAACATTCAGCTGTTCCGCTGATTCCACACAATGCACATGGAACTAATTCACACGCCATAACATTTTCATCAGGAATATTTTGTGTATGTAGTTGTTAGAACACCGAGTCCACCCATTATTGATATTATTGAACCCACAAATCTGTATTTTATAATAGATTGTTCTAAATATATCAGATATTTATTGGTATCCATACTACCTCCATTAGCCTTCATAATATTAGATATTTCATGATTACCTAACTCTATGCTGTTCATTAGTATTATTAGCCCTACAACAAAGATAGCACCAAAAATTATTAA